>CAIUOO010000253.1 GCA_903900795.1 uncultured Gemmatimonadota bacterium
CGCCGCGTAGTGTCGAGTATGCCACACCACTCGACGCCGCGGCGTTTTTCGTGTCTGTCACTTGCCGCCGCGCTGCTGCTGGCCGCCCCCTCCGCTGGCGCGCAGGGTCCCAGCCTCGATCGCGCGGCCACACCGGTGAATCCGGAAACGGTGGCCCGGCCGTCGTTCCGCGCGGCGCGCGCGCCGAGCCCCATTGTCGTAGACGGCACGCTCGATGACGCCGCCTGGGCGGCCGCCCCTGTGCTCACCGACTTCGTGCAGCAGCTGCCAAGCACCGGGTATCCGGCGCGGTTCCGCACCGAAGTGCGCGTGTTGTACGACGCCGACAACCTGTACGTCGCCAGCGTCAACTACGACCCGGAGCCTGGCAAGGCGATCACGGTCGGACTCGAGCGTGACTTCGTGTCGTCGAACAGCGACATCTTCGGCGTGGTGTTCGACACGTTCAACGATAAGCGCAACTCCTTCCTGTTTCTCGTGAATCCGAAGGGGGCCGTGCGCGACGAACAAACCTTCAACGACTCACGCAACATCGTTGAAGCGTGGGACGGCATCTCCACTGTGCGCACGGTGCAACGCGACTCGAGTTGGACGCTCGAAATGCGGATCCCGCTCAAGACGCTGCGGTTCGATGCCACACGCGATCCGCAAACGTGGGGGATCAACTTCATCCGTCGGGTGCGTCGCGTGAACGAAACGTCGTACTGGGCGCCCCTCGAGCGACAGTACCGCGTGCACCGCATGTCGAAGGCCGGTACGATGGAAGGGATCACCGGCCTCAAGCAAGGACGCAACCTACAGATCAAGCCGTACGCATTGGCTGGCAACTCGGTGGGCGCGCAAGTGCCGCGTGCCTCGCTCGGGAGCAAGGCGGATATCGGCGGTGATCTCAAGTACGGCGTCACGCCGTCGCTCACGCTCGATCTCACGGCCAACACCGACTTCTCGCAGGTCGAGGTCGATCAGCAGGTGGTGAACCTCACGCGCTTCGGTATTCTCTTCCCCGAACGCCGCGAGTTCTTTATCGAAAATTCCGGCTCGTTCACCCTGGGTGACGTGGCTGAGCGCAACTATCGCATGGGTGCGTCGCTCAGCGACTTCACGCTGTTCAATTCGCGTCAGATCGGCCTCACGAAAGACGGCCTACCCATTCCCATTGCCGGCGGCGGTCGCCTTACCGGCCGTGTGGCGGGCTGGGAAGTGGGACTGCTCGACATGCAAACGCAGCGCGCCGGCACCACACCCACTGAAAACTTCGCCGTGGCGCGCGTGCGCCGAAACATCTTCGGCAACTCGGATATCGGACTGCTGGCGGCCAATCGTCAGGCCACCGACAGCAGTGGCACCTACAATCGCTCGTACGGTGTCGACGCCAACATCCGCCTGCTGGGCAATCTGATCATCAACTCGTACTTCGCGGTCAGCGACGCCGACACCGCGAGCTCCAACGGTAACGCCGGACGCATATCGGCGGCCTATCGCGGCAAGCTCTGGAACACCTCGGCCATGTACAAGCGTGTGTCCGACAACTTCGACCCCGGCATCGGCTTCGTGAACCGCCGCGGCTTCCAGCAGACGTATGCCACCACCGGCATTCACGCGCGTCCGAAGCTCAAGGGGATTCAGGAACTCAATCCGTACGTCGAGGCCGACGTGTACACCGACCTCGATGGCAGCGCGCAGTCGCATCAACTCACCGCAGCGCTCGATATCTTCTTCCAGCCCGATGGTGAACTCAAGCTCGCTGTGAATGACTGGTTCGATCGTCTCGATCGCGTCTTCACGCCGTTCCCGGGGCGTTCGATACCCATCGGCCGCTACAACTTCCGCAATGCCAAGGCCACCTACACCTCCACGCAGCGCTATCCGGTATACGGCAACGTCGGCCTGCAGGTGGGCGAGTTCTACAACGGCACCAACACCACGCTGAGTGGCGGTCTCACCTGGCGCCCGCGTTACGACGTGAGCTTCGAAGGCACCTATCAGCACAACGATGTCGACCTGCCCACCGGCGCCTTCGCCGCCGACCTCGCGGGGGTGCGCCTGAAGTACGCGTACTCCACCACGCTCTTCGGCAGCACATTCGTGCAATACAACACCCAGTCGCGCAGCTTCGTGACCAACGCTCGGCTGGCCTGGCGCTATGCGCCACTCAGTGACGTGTTCCTCGTGTACACCGAGCGACAGAACACCTTCACCAACGTGCGCAACGAACGGTCGGTGGCAATCAAGGTCACGCGCATGGTGGCGTTCTAGCAGCGACCACGGGAACAGCAACCGCAACGGCAACCGCAACAGCCAGAACACGGATATCGCGGATGAGACGGAACCAACACGGATAAGCCAAAAACGCTGTTGGATTATCCGTGTTGGTTCAGCGAAATCCGTGGCATCCGTGTTCTGGCCATTAGCGATCTCGCCCATAGGCGGGTCGCGTGCGAAACGTCGATCCAAGCGTAGATTCGGGCATGCCTTTCTTCAGCCCTCGCCCCGTTCGGGGCCCCGTTGCCGCCAGCGCCGCCGTGACCGCCGCGCTGACGGCCCTGCTGGTCGTGCCGCACACCGTGCTCCACGCGCAGCCGGCCTCGCCGAGCCGCAGCTACCCGCAGCTGCTGTCGCTGTTCACCGAATGGCGCACCTTCGAAGAGCCGCCGCGACGCGACGGTATTCCCGATTACGCCCCAGCCACCAACGCGCGTCGGCTTGCCGCCCTGCGTGCCATGCAGGCGAAGTTGCGTGGCATCGATACCACCGGTTGGCGCGTGCCGGAACAAGTGGACTGGCACCTGGTGCGCGCCGAAATGAACGGCATGCAATACAACCTCACGGTGCTCACGCCGTTTTCACGCGACCCCGCGTACTACGCCTCGGTGCGCACCGAAGAGAGCGACACGCCGGCCGAAGAAGGCCCCACGATTCACGGCGCCGTCCGCCTGTGGCAGTATCCCGTGTGGCCTCGCACGGTGCTCGATCAGTCACGCGCCCTCAACGCCGACGAATCACGCCGTCTCACCGCGCAGCTGAACACGATCGCCCCGCTGCTGCGTCAGGCGCGTGTGAACCTCGCCAAGGGCAACGCCAAGGACCTGTGGGTTGGCGCCGTGAAGACCTTCGAAGAACAACACGAGGCACTCGGCACACTGGCCACGCGGGTGGCCGCCGCCAACCCCAGCGACAGCGCGCTCAAGGCAGCGATTGCCAGCGCCGCGAGTGCGACCGAGTCGTTTACCGGATGGCTGCGCACTGAAGCGCCGAAGAAAACCGGCCCGTCGGGCATCGGCAAAGCCCAGTACACGTGGTTCTTGAAGAACGTGCTGCTGGTGCCGCTCTCGTGGGAAGAGGAAGTCACGATTACGCGTCGTGAACTCGCGCGGGCACATGCGTCGCTTCGCCTCGAGGAAACCCGCAACGCGAAGTTGCCGCCGATGCCCGTGGCCGCATCGGCCGCCGAGTTCGCGACGATGCAAGCCGAGGCGCTGCCGCGCTACATGCAGTTCTTCCGAGATCAAGGCATCGTGACGGTCGAACCGTGGATGGAGCGCGCGCTGCGCGAACGGTTCCAGTCGTACTCGCCCGAACCTACGCGCAATTTCTTCTCGCAGGCCACGCACCGCGATCCGCAGACGCTCTGGACACACCTGTGGCATTGGTGGGACAACGGACGGTTCCGCGAGCATCCGCACGCGAGCCCCATCCGTCGCACACCGCTGCTGTACAACGTGTGGATGAGCCGCGCCGAAGGCATGGCCACGTCGATGGAAGAGTGGATGATGCAGGCGGGGCTGTACGATCAGTCGCCACGCTCGCGCGAGATCGTGTGGACCATGCTGGCGGCACGCGCCGCGCGCGGCTTGGGCAATCTGTACGCACACGCCAACACACTCACCATGGCAGACGCGGCCGACATGCACGTGCGCTGGACGCCGCGTGGCTGGATGCGTCGCGATCCGCTGCTGGGCTTCGAGCAGCACCTGTATCTGCGTCAGCCGGGCTACGGGGCCAGCTACGTCACTGGCGGTCGGCTGATGGAGGAGACCATGGCCGAGCGCGCGCGGCAGCTGGGCGGCGACTTCACCATGAAGCGCTTCTTCGACGAAGTGAACACGGTGGGCATGATTCCCGTGTCGCTCGTGTATTGGGAGCTCACCGGTGATGACCGCATGGTGCGCGAACTGCGGAACGGAAGCGGACCGCTGCCGTTTCGGTAGACGGCCAGCGCCAACGACCGGCAGTCAGCGCAGACTGCCGGTCGTCGGTGATGACTTACGCCGTCTTGTGCTTGGCCAGCCGCGGAAACCAGTTCAACAGCTTCACAGCCGCGACGATCTCGGGACGCAGCGTCCAGCGCGTCTGCGGCGCTTCGGCGCCACCTTCGGCGAACGTGGCGAACACCGACGCCTGCGGTTCCTTGGGCGGCACGGTGTACAGCAGACGTCCGGCCAACTTCGCGCCGAACCGGCCGTAGTTGAGATTCACCGCGCCCGGCTTTTCGAATCCCGCTGCTTCGGCGAGTTCGACGGTCGTGAGCGTGTAAGCGGGGGCCAGGCAATGCGCGCGCAGCATGCTCCACTGCGCGTCAGAAATCGTATTGGCGACGTACAGCAGTCGCAGCGCCTTGTGGTACTCGGTCGACGTCGGGATGGGCATCGGCGTCGGCGCGGGTGTGGCAGCAGCGGTGGTCACAGGCAAATCTCCTGAAAGAGAGCACAGCCGCGCGCAGGAGATCGCCGCCGTCACATCGCACACATCACGTCAAAACGCCGACGGACGGGGGTGTCCAACTAAGTCCTCACCCTTGCAACATCCCTTGAAGACCGCTGGGGCGCAACGGGCGGGGGTCGAATCGCGCGCGGTTTCTCTCCGCGCGCGTCACGACACGTCGTTTCTCGTCACAATTATGCTGCTTTCACCCTTCAGATCACGGGACGATCTTGGCAGGCGGCACGATCTTGATGCCATCGGCAAAAGTGGCCGTAAGCAGGTACAGCAGCTTGGTCGACGGCAACGCGCTCGAGGCCAGCGCGAACTCGGTGAGCTGATGCGCACCGTTGGCCTTCGAGCCGCCAATGGCAATGCTGGGAATTTTGCGCACCACGCCGGGGTTGGCATCGGTGGCACCGGTGGCCACGGCTTCAGACGCGCCGGGCATGCCCGGGCTCATGCCGAGCGCGCGATTGATGTCGACTGCCGTCTGCACGAGGGGATGCGCGCGCGCGCCTTCGAGCTGCTTCTCGGTGCCGCCGGCGCCGCTCTTCTGCTCGATCTCGACGCGAAGGCCGACTTTCTGTTCCGCCGCCACTTCCTGCGTGATGCGCGTGATCGTGCGATCGAGCGAGTCGAGCAGCGCAGGGTCGGAGCTGCGCAGGTCGACGGTGAAGTACAACTCCTGCGGCACGGCGTTGAAGATGTTGCCACCATGGATCTGACCGATGTTCATCACCGCGCCGTTGGGCAACGCCTCGAACTGCAGCTGATACAGCCGATCGATAGCCTTCGCCACCGCCTTCACCGGCGTCGGAATGCCGCGTGAGGACAACGTGTGCGCACCGGGATGCGTGAACACGAACTTGGTCCAGTAGATGCCGAGCGCGCCGTACGCCACGCTGCCGTACGCGCCATCGGGCACGATGAGCAGGTCGGGCTTCGGGTTGTGCGCGAGCCAGTAGTCCATGCCTTTCAGGCCCAGCTCTTCCTGCACGGTGCCGATGAAAATGATGTCGCCTTTGCTGGTGAACTTGGTGGCGTTCATCACGCGCAACGTGGAGAGCATATTCCCCACCGACGCCGTGTTGTCACCCACACCGGGCGCGAACAGCGTGTCGCCCGAACGACGCACCTTGGTGTTCGTTTCGGGCGGGAACACGATGTCGGTGTGCGCCGCGATCACGATCGTGGGGCCGCCACCGGTGCCTTTGCGGACACCGGTCACGTTGCCGATGGAGTCGACCGACACCGTAAGCCCTTCCTTCTCGAATACCGACTTCACATAGGCGCCGCGCTGCTGCTCGAGCCGCGACTTGCCGGGCATTTCGGCAATACGGATCCACTCGTCCACCTGACTCGGAAAGCGCTGCTCCAGCATCGTCATCGCCGACTTCACGTCGGCGCGCTTGAGGAGTTCGGGATTCCAGCTGGTCGGGTATGTCTGAGCCGACAGCGGCTGCACCAGTGGCTGCGACAACGACAACGCGGCACACGTGACCGCGAGCAGGGCGAGAGAACGACGCATGACAGGAGTGGTAGGAGGTTACGGAAACAGCGGCGGACGCACGCGCTTCTTGGTGGCCTGCTCGAAGGCATACGCGAGTCCCACCAGGGTGGGCTCACCGCACGCCGACGCGGTGAAGCTCACGCCGAACGGGGCGGGCTTGGGAGTGAACCCCTCAGGGAACGCCTGCGCGCCCTGCCCCTGGGGCACCGGCAGCAGGGCATACGGAACGGTAATGGTCGGATAGCCGGGGCGCGCGCCGATGTTCGCGCTGCTGGTGCCGGGGAACAGCAAGGCGTCGAGTTGGTGGGCCTTCATGGCGGCGTCGATGCCGTTGGTGGCCGACAACAGGATGTCCTTGCGACGGTCGGCTTCGTACCGCGCGCGGTCGGCCTGCACGTCCATCTCGTCGGAGATGTCGAGCAACGCCTGTCCGTATTTGATCGCACCGGCGCGCTGGTGCGCGATGTTCCACTGGCGCAGGCCGAGCAGCGTCTTCACCGGCGCGCGGTCACCCAGAAGCGCGAGCCACGCGTTGAAGTCGCGCTTCATGCCGTACTTGAACGCGATCGAGCAATCGGCATCGCGTCCCTTGGCCTGCTCGAGGCCACTGCACGGATTCCAGTTCAGGAAGTTGTTGACGGGCACCGGCTCCACGACACTCGGAATGTCGGCCGGATCCACAACCACGGCGCCCTGCGCCTTGAGCACCGCGATGACCTCATCCATCGCCGTCTTCTGCGCGGCGTTGAGTCCACCGCGCGGCGTGCTGCTGCCACCGGCCGGCGGCACGGTCGGCTCGTAGAAGAAGGCGCGCGGAATGCCGATGCGGGCGCCCTTGAGCTTGTCGGTGCCCAGAAACACGGTGTAGTCGTTGCGCGGCGGCGGCGTGCACACCTTCGTGGCGGCATCGTTCGCGTCGGGGGTAGTGCCTTCCAGCGCGCCCAGCATGATCGCCGCGTCGCGCACGGTGCGCGTCATCGGTCCGGGGGTGTCCTGATCAGCGGTGATGGGAATCACGCCATATCGGCTCACGCGGCCCACGGTGGGCTTGATGCCGACCAGGAAGTTCTGCTGCGCCGGACTGAGAATCGAGCCCGACGTTTCGGTGCCCACGTTGCCGGCCCAGAAACTCACGTTGGTGCCCACACCGGAGCTCGAACCGCCGGTGTTCATCACGGGACGTCCGTCGAAGAACGCCTCGCGCGGATCACGCCGCGGATCCCACGGATTCATACCGTAGCCGGTAAGCCCCGTGTAGTTGCCGGGCATGCCGCTGGCAGTCCAGTTGGCGAGTTCAGTGAGCTGTGTCTTGGCGATGATGATCGCCCCGGCCGCCTTCAGGTGGCGCGTAACCGTGGCGTCGTAGTTCGGCATCAAGTCGGCGAACGCGAGCGCGCCACCGGACGTCGCCATCTCGACCGTCTGGATGTTGTCCTTGAGCGCAATCGGAATGCCGTGCAGCGGGCCGCGAATGCGCCCGGCGGCCCGCTCGCGATCGAGCGAGTCGGCGATCGCCAGCGCCTGCGGGTTCACGGTGATCACCGCGTTCAGCTTGTCTTCGTACGTCGCGATGCGGGCGAGATACTGCTGCACGATCTCGCGCGAGGTGATGCGCTTCTGTTCGAGCGCGGTGCGCAGGTCGGCGAGACTGGTTTCAACGACCGTCACAGGGCCCTGAACGGGCGGACGCTGGGCCCCGAGCACGGCGGGACGGCACAAGAGCGCCACGACGGCGGCGAGGGCCACCCGGGAGAACCGGGTGCACGCAAGGGTGGTGAATGGAGGCATACGCCAAAGTGGCGACGAATCGGACCCGCGTCCATTGCGGATCCCGGCCGGACATCAGGCGGGACGCGTCAGTCAGCCCGCACGTCGAGCCCCATCGCCTGCACGAGCGACAGCGCCTGCTGCATGTCGATGATGGCACCCTTCAGACGGGCCGCCGCCGGATCGAGCGAACTGAGGTCACTGCCACGCAAATCGCAGTCCGTGAAATCGGCCCCCGCGAAGTCGGCACCCGACAGATCGGCGTCGCGGATCGAACCCTCCTGACAGCGCACGCGAGAAAAGTCCGCCTCACGTAACCGCGCACCGCGCACGATCGCGCGCGTGAGGTCGGCACCGGACAACCCCACGTGCGACCAGTTGCCACCGAGCACCTGCATGAGATCGAAGGTGCAGCGCACGAAATTGCTGCCCACGAACTTGCACTCGGTAAAGCGCGCGTCGAAGAACGAGCAACCGTTGAACGTGCAATTCACGAACGCCGCATCGGTGTGCACCGAACAGTTAAACGTGGCCCGCATGAACGTGCAGTCGGTGAACACCGCCCCGCGATTCACCACCTCGGTGCAATCAAGGTCGGTGAACTTGACGCCGGTGTGGGTCTGCCCGGAGATGTCCTGTCCTTCCCAGTCGGGTTGCGCCATATCACGGCTCCCGGCTGAACACGGCGCCATGCGGAATACCCGGGCCGTTGCCGCGCCCGGGCACCGCCACCGTGGTCACCAACGCGCTACAGCGCGCCGCCTTTGCGTTGTCACGAAAAATCAGCATGCGCTGATTCTACGGCGGTGGATCAGGCGCGCAACGCCTTGGCGAGCACGCGATCGAGCGCATTCGCGAATTGCTGCTTCTCACGCGCGCCGTACGTACCATGTCCGCCGGTCTCGACACCCGAGCCGCGCAACCCTTCCATGAAATTTCGTACCGACAGCCGCTCACCGATGCTCTCGGCGGTATACAGC
>CAIUOO010000254.1 GCA_903900795.1 uncultured Gemmatimonadota bacterium
GGACGTGCCGTTCGCCGACCTGTGTCCGGGGAATGCGGCGCTGCAGTCGCTGATGGAGCAGTATCGCTAAAAATACGGCGGGTTTCCCTGCTCCAGCGACACGGGACTGCCGTCGATGTTCTATCGAGGCAGTCCCGTTTTACTTTCGACGCCAGCGGCACACTCGTCGGGGTCCACTCGAACCACCGCGTGCCGGACCGCGCCCCGCTCGATGCCGTGCGTCCGCGCCTAGTAGCGATCGAAGCGCTGCTGCAGCGCCGCACGATCTCCGGTTTGGGTGAGACCGAGCATCAGGAGAACCCTGGCCTTATGCGGCGCAAGCACGCGCCGGAAGAACACGACCGTGTCGGGATCGGCCGCGCCGAGATAGCCGCGCTGCGGTGAACCGAAGGTATCGGCGCGGCGATTGTCCGTCTTCCACACGTCGCGGGCGGCGCTGATCTCTTCATTCAGCACGACGAGCACGCCCTGCCCCGTCGCCTCTGCGGTCATCGCGACCCGCAGCCAGTCGGCGGGGGTGATCGTGGTGTCATGTTCGCGGGGAGTCGGGGGAGACGTACGGGCGCGGCGGCCACCGCTGCAACCTCGGCGCACGACGTCGGTCGCGCAGACCAACGCGTTGGCGCGCCAACGAGCGCGTGCCCGGACGCTTCCCGACGAGCCAGGGCGGCATCAGCTTATACACGATCGTCGGCCACGAGGTCGCGCAACGCCGACCCACCCTTGGCGACCACTTATGACCACCCGTCATCGCTCGCTCTGCCCCCGCACGACCCGCAGCACCGCACCGCTGCTGCGCTCGGCGCTGCTGCTCGCCCTGTTCGCCACCGCGCCGCGTACTCACGCGCAGGGTACTGCCGCTGCACCCAACGCCATTGCCACGAACGCCGAGGTGCTCGGCGCCGAGCGTTTGTTCTCGGCGTGGATGGACGGGCAGCTCGCGTACCGCGGCATTCCCGGTGTCGCCGTGGGTGTGGTGTACGACCAGCAGCTGGTGTGGTCGCAGGGGTTCGGCATGGCCGATGTGAAGAACCGCGTGCCCATGACGCCGCAGGTGAAATTCCGCATTGCATCGCACAGCAAGATGTTCGCGGCCATCGCGATCATGCAGTTGCGTGAGGAGGGGAAGATTCGCCTGGACGATCCGGTCGAGAAGCATCTGCCGTGGTTCAAGGCGAAGCCGGCGGGGGATGACGACGGCGTGATCACCATTGAACAGTTGCTGTCGCACACCTCAGGGTTGCAGCGCGAGGCCGGCGATCACTGGACCTCGTTCAACTTCCCCAGCGAAGACGAACTGAAGCGTCTGTACAGCGATCGACAGGCGGCGTTCGCGCCGAATGTGCGCTGGAAATACTCCAATCTGGCGTTCGCGGTGGCGGGGCTGGTGGTCGAGCAGATCACCGGACAGAAGTGGGCGACCTACGTGCAGCAACAGATCCTCACGCCGTTGGCGATGACCAGCACGAGCACGGATCAGAACGTGCAGGGACTCACCGTGCCGTACATGCGCCGGTTGCCCGACGGTTCACGCGACGTGCTCCCCTTCGTGGATGCGCGCGGGATGGCGGCGGCCACCGGCATGACGTCGAACGTGGACGACCTCGCGAAGTTCGTGTCGGCGCAGTTCCGTCGGGGACCGCGCGCCGGCGCGCAGATTCTCAGCACGGGGTCGTGGCGCGAGATGCACCGCGTGCGTGCCGTTGATGAAACGTGGCAGAGCGGCAGCGGACTGGGCTTCGATTTCCTGCGATTCGAGAATCGCACGTGGGTGGGGCACGGCGGTGGCTATCCGGGGAACACCACGCACACGCTGTTTCAGGTGAACGATAAAGTGGGCGTCATCGTGCTCACCAATACCAACGACTCTGACCCTCGACAGATCGCCGAACAACTCATCGCGACGGTGGGTGCGGCGGTGCTGAAGGCCGCGCCGGCGCGGGCGCAGACGATTACCTGGGACCCGTCGTGGGCGCGCTTTGCGGGCTGGTACCGCAGCGCGATGGGCGACTCGCGGATCGTGCTGACCAACGAGAAGCTGGTCATGATGTCCCCCACGTCGACCACCGTTGGCACGCCATCCACGCTCGAGCCGCTCGGTGGCGGTCGCTTCCGCCTGATGGCACCGGGCGGCGGCAGCGCGATCGGTGAGGTGGTGCGCTTCGTCGAGGAGAACGGCGCGGTGACCCGCATGTACGTCGGCGACGGGTATCAGACGCGCCTGCGGTAACGGGCGGAGCGGCACGACACGGCAACGTGATACGGCGACGCGCCGTGCCGCTTTACCGATGTGGCTCTTCAGGGTTTCGAATGGGTCCCGGTTCGGCGTGCCGGGGTTCCAGGGCGCATCCGCGGCGCAGGCGGTTTGCCGGGGGTCGGAACGAACACCGTTGCCGCGGATCTGCGCGGATGTGTCGCGGATAAGCGGGACGCGGTCATGTCGCGGTGTGCCAACCCACTCTCTTTCCTGAAGACCCACCGATGTGAATCGCTACACTCCCCGGTGCTCGCGACTCCCGCGATTGCCATCGCGCGGGTTCCGCGGCTGCGCAGAACGCGGCTCCGGGGAGCGTGCTTGCGGTGCGGTCTGCGGTGACGCTGGCGGTGACGACCGAGTTGACGAGGACTCCGACGCGCGTGGCGACGCGGACCGCTCCGGCCGACCATCGCTGCGCTGGGTATCTCGACCGCGCGTGTTACGTCCGCGATTGTCGCTACCACGTGTGTCGCTACCGCGCGTTTCGCTGCCACCCGTTTCGCTCGACGGGTCACGCATAGTCAC
>CAIUOO010000255.1 GCA_903900795.1 uncultured Gemmatimonadota bacterium
CGCGGCTCAGGCCGAACGGGATGCGGCCGTGGGAGGAGCGTGGCCGGCGGGCGTGCGCGTCACACGATGCCAGGATGCCTCGGCTCGAGACGAAGCGGCACGCGGTCTCGCCCGCCGAGGATGGCCCCGGGGACATCACACCGACGAAGTCGAACAGCCGTCGAAGCACAGCAGCACCTCGTCGTGTTCTGGCGGTCTCAGCGGCCGCGCACGCGGGCCCGCAGCCACCGCGCGGTATACCAGAGGTCATCGCGGGCCGATGCCGCGAAGGTGCCAAACAGTTCCTTGTGCCAACGCCGCTTGAGCCGCCTCCGCACAAGCGGTGAGGCCGCGCACGACACACCCGTCAATGTCCTGAAATCCTCGAGCGCGACGTCGACGCTGGGAAAGTGCTCGCGAAACGTCCGCCAGGAATTGGTCTGTTGCGCGGAATGATGCGCGTGACTGTCGCTGGCTTGATGAAGACGATACTGATACAGCACCGCCGGCACGTTGTCGACCCGATGACTCCGACACAGCCGCATGTCGAGATCGTAATCCTCGGCGTGTATGTACTCAGGGCGATACCGAAGGGCCCGCAGCACGTCTGTCCTCAGGCACGGGGCGTAGATCGGCACGGGCCGCCACGAGGTCTGACGAAGATACGCTCCGGTCGGTCGCCGCATGACGTCCCGCAGTCGTCCGTCCACGAGTTCGACGAGCCAGCAGCCGCAGGCCGCGAGATCGGGCCGTGATTCCAGGAATGCGACCTGACGGGCCAGCCGGCTTGGCAGGGCGATGTCGTCGGCATCCATGCGGGCCACGTACTTCGTGGTAATGAGGTCGATCCCGGCATTGAGCGCAA
This sequence comes from uncultured Gemmatimonadota bacterium, assembly GCA_903900795.1. GTDB lineage: Bacteria > Gemmatimonadota > Gemmatimonadetes > Gemmatimonadales > Gemmatimonadaceae > Gemmatimonas. Next base: position 845 of record CAIUOO010000255.1, read on the forward strand.
AAATAACGCCGGCATTCTCTTCATAGCGATGCACGCGGACCCGTGCGTCGGTAAACGACCGACAGATCGCTGCGGTGCCGTCCGTCGAGCCGTCGTCGACAATGAGCAACGCAAACGACTCGAGCGTCTGCGTAAGGATGCTCTCGACGGCCTCGCGCAGGTATCGCTCGCCGTTGTAGACGGGCAGCAGCACCGTCACGATCGGTGGACTCGGGCGAGATGCCATGCTGGGGCCTCAGGTCGACGGGGATGGCGGAGGGGTCGGCGAACGACTACGTGGGAGCATACACTCATCACGCCCCCGGACAACGGACGTGTCAGGATTTTCGGGTGTGAGGTACGAGGTCAAGCGGGGCGAGTGAAGCGGTGGCCGGAGACGCTGGCGAATTGGTGCATGACGTTGAGCCACTCGCGGACGGAGCGGGTGGTGCTGGCAAGGGCGTTTTGTACCACCAGCCAGAGCAGTGTCAGAGCCGCGTCGTCCGCAGGAGTAGGTCGGTGTGGCATTGGTTTCCTCCCTTTGCACTCCAGAAATCTATCTGGAATCGGTGCGCGTGCGTGGGGCGGGAAATTGACAGGGCAGTCGTTCTCGACATGCGCCACCTGTGAGCACGGATTTGGCCCTGCCAACTCTGCTGCCAGCAAAACTTCTCAGCGTCAGCGATGTTCGTATCCAGACGCTTTGGAGCGCACGAGCCAACACCGCTCGTTGTATCGTATTGAGGTGGTCCTGTTCATCAATGACTTCGCCAACAAACAGGAGCCCGTCTCGTGGCTCCGGGAATTGCCGTGAATTCATGTCGATCGCAAAAAACGAGTCATGCACGACCCGTGAACGCCGAAACATTTCGTAGACCGTCGCCGCCAGAAACGTCTGATCATCACCATATCGCCGGCATTCATCAAAATGATCCGGGATGCACCAACCGGTCGGCATCGCGGACGGGCGAACCCCGAAGAGCCCACCAAGGATCGGGGCGTCGTGCTGCGGATGGTCTCGCATCACATGCAAGGCAGCGCCTGATGCGATCCAGGAACGAACCGCGGCGACCTCGCGGGGCCCGATTCTCGAGTCGGTATCACGAACGAGCACAACGTCATACGCTCGATCAGTGAGCGCCTCGAATCTCCAGAACATTGCCGCACTCGTCTCCGACGTGTCTCTGTGGCAAATCTCCGCGCCACGTTGCTCCAGTTCTCTCGTCACCCAGGACGGCACTGTTTTGCCGACATAGAACCGCGTGGAAAAGCCGTGATAGTGCTCGCCGGCAAGTTCCTGATTCCGAAGTGCGCCCACACAGTATTTCGGGGCGTTCCCGTACAGCGAAAATGAGAGCAGCCCTCTGGTTGAAGACGTCATCGTCTCGTCACTTTCATGACGCCGTCACCGGTGCGCTGCACACGAGCGGAGCTACGCATGCGCGGCCAGGAGATCCGCTTTTTCCAAAACCCGCGACAGCAGCGGACGGGTGTACGATTGGGCTTTCTCGAAATTTGCATCAATCCTGTCCAGGTGCTCTCGGTAATACGTGTCGGTGTACTCGGTGGAGAACATCCTGTCGGGGTGTATCCAGTAGCTCGTATCGAAGAAGTCCGCGATGTTGGGGCATCCCCAGTAAATCGGAATCGTCTTCGTTACCAGGCAGTCGATGAGTTTCTCGGTGAAATAATTGGTCTCGCTCGAACTCTCCACGGCAACCGAATACATCGACGTGAACAGATGGATCTTGTCGTCGCGAGGCAATCGCTGCTCGCCGCGGATCGGCGCTCTCGTCGATGAATAGAAATTCAATCGTGCGGGGATATCTCTGCGACGGTTCCAGATGGCATGCCTGAGGTGGTATCCGGCTTTGCCCTTGAGCGCGCCACCCAGCATGCTGACGGACGCGTCTTTCGGAAGGCGTCCAAGGTCGTGCGTGAAGCGACCAAGCGAATCTGGGTGATGCCCGGATTTGTTGAGCCACGTCGTTCCATAGGCGAGGAACAGGGCGTTGGGGCAGTGGTCCAGGACAACGGGATTCGACGTGATGATGCGGGTGTAGCGATGGTGGTGGTTGATGATGTGAGCTGGTGTTTCTGTCCACGCAGAGGTAGTGGGTTCATTGATGTGGACAAACAAGGTGTGTCGTGCATCCGAGCAAAACGCTACGTCCCCCCCGGGGCGGGAGTTCCTGCCGAAGCGAGTGAAGTGGACTTCGCATGGCGCCGTCACGTCGGGGAGTTGATTCGGCGGGACGAGGTAGTCGGCGTTGGTTACGATCGGCTTCATGTGTTGAAGCGTAAGCGATGTTCGTGGCGAGGTCTTGCGTGACAGAGGCGGGTTGCGTGAAGGCCCCGTCGGGCACGCGCGGGCGTCGGGAGGGAAATCCAATTGGAGCCGAGCGAGTATACGCCGTGGTCGCTGGCCTCGGAAGCGGTGGGGCGGCCAAGCGGCCGTGTGACCGTCGCGCTGCGCTCAAGGCGACGGTGGTACGCGCTCCGTCAGGCGCATCGTCAGGCCGACCGGCCCCACCACGAAAGCGAGGCGTTCGCGCGCCTCGTTGCCGTCCGGGGTGTCGACCCCGGCGATATCGAAGCCGCCCAGCAGTACGGCCAGCGCCATCTTCATTTCGATCATGGCCAAGTAGCGGCCCGGGCAAATTCGCGGGCCAGCGCCGAAGGGGGTCGAGATCCGATTGGCCGAACTCGCGATGTGGCCTAGCTCGCCCTCGCTGGTGAGCCAGCGCTCGGGCTCGAACGCCTCCGCACGCGGCAGATGGTCGTCGCTCACGCTGTCGCGGCGCAGCAGGCTGATCACCACCGTACCGGCAGGTACTTGTACATCGCCGACGCACAGGTCGTGCAGCGCTTGGAGCGGCTGGAGCGGCGCCACCGGCTTGAGCCGCATGCTCTCGTGCAAGCACGCCTCCACGTAGTCGAGCCGAGCCAGTTGCTCCAAGGTGAGCGCGGCCGGGTCGCCGGCGATCTGGCGCAGTTCCTCGGTGGCGCGGGCCAGCGCCGCGGGATGGCGCCACAGCAAGTGAATCGTCCAGGCCAGCGTATTGGCGGTGGTATCCTCGCCGGCCAGCAACATCGTCACCACGTTGCCCGAGACGTGCGCATCGGTGATGCCGCTCTCAGGCTCATCGGCGGCGACGATCATCGCTTCCAGCAGATTGCGCGGGTTGACGCGCCGATCGGGTTCCGCCGTGAGCCTGCTCCTCGCCTGGGCGACGAATTCAGCCACCGCCACGTTGACCTCGACCACGCTCTTTTCGAGCTGCCTGTCCGTCGCCGATCGCCACCAGCGCCAAACCGGCAGTGGGGCGAGCACGCGCCGACTCAGCGTCGGAAAGATCTTGTCGAGATGCTGCTGGATCACGTTGTCGCCGGACCCTAGCGTGTCGACCTCGGCACCGAAGGCCAATCCCGCGATCGTGTCGACCGTGTAGCGCATCAGGTCGGCCTGCAGATCGATGGACTGCCGCGCCCGCGCGGCGGTTTGCCAGCGCCCGCGCAAACGCTGCGCAACCTGCAGCATCGACGGGAAGTAGCCCTTGACGTGCGCAGGGCGGAATCCCGCCATCACCATGCGTCGCTGTGCCCGCCAGGGGTCGCCATTGGCACCGAACAGGCCTGGCCCCAGGCCCATCTCGAGGCCGATCTCCTGGATCTTGCGCCCGCGACCAAAACCATCCGGCCGGTCGCGCAGGATCGCGGCAACCAGCTCATGATCCCCGACCACCAGCAGCTGTTGGCCGGGCGCGCGCAAACGGAACAATGCCCCGAACTCGCGGCACCACTCCTCGAGCTGCAGGTGAAAACGCTCGGGCTCGTACTGGAAGATGTTGCCCAACCAGGGCAGACCACGCGGCCCGGGCAACTCGTCAAGACGGCGCAGCGCAGTGCTCGCGGGTCGGTTCGCATCGAGCACGGTCATCGGGAATCTCCAGTCGGCGGGGCGACCGCGGCATGAGGGGTGGTTGGATCGATGGTCGCCGCGGGTCGCCGCTACATCACCCGGCAGTCCAGCGCGACCCGCATGCTGGTCGCCGACGATGTTGCCCGCGATCAACCCACCGGACGCCAACGACCTCGTCGGACCTTAGCTAATTAAACCAATCGCACGCGCGGCCAACATGATCAGCACCGCCATGGCGATGGCGACTTGCAACATCATGCCGATTTGAATTGGGTTTCGCAGTGGAATTGGCAGCGTGGGGCCGAACGTGCTTGCGGTGTTGAACGACAGGAACGCGTAGTCCATGAACGTGGGTTGCCAACCCGTCAGCGAATCGAAGGCGCACGTGTTGTGCGGAAAGACAATCCCAGGATGGATGTTTTCACCCGCGGCAATGCGCACTTGATACGGGTGATCAAACTTCCAATAGTAGGCGGCGAATACCGCGATGCTTTCGAAATACACGAGGCTTGCAGAAAGCAGCAAATCCGCTGGATGATCCTGCTTATCGAACAGGCTCACAATGAGGCCCACTACGTTGTCCAGCAGGGCGAGCATGGCAAGCGCCAGCGTCACACTGAAGAACAGCTGGCCGGCCTTTTCCCCTTTGCGCAGCCAGAGCATACCGGCGATGAGGCTGGCGATCAATGTGGCAGGACTTGCATACGCATCGACAACACGAAACATGATCACTGGCACGCTGGGCGCATGATCGGTCAGGCCGAGCGCCGTTGACGTTCCCATGTCCAACAACGCGGCCACAGCCAGGGTAAGCACAAGGGCGCCGTGCGTTGTACAACGCGGTTCATCGTGCATGTGTCTCGGCGTGTTGGTCATGGGGGCAGTGAACCGCCCCGGGTTTTTGGGGACTGATTGCGCTGCGTGCACTCACGGATCGCACCTCGTGAGCATCGGAACGTCTCGATGCTCACGAGGTGCGATCGACGTGCGATCATCGCGTAATGGCAGACATCAACGTACGGATGCCGACCTTCTGAATGCGCGAACCACCATTATCGGTGAACCAGATGTCGCCGTCGGGCCCGCTCACGACCACCCACGGCTTCGACCCGGCGGTCGGAACCTTGTACTCCGTGATCGTGCCAGACGTCGTGATCCGACCAATGGCCCCGCCGGCCTGTTCGGCGAACCACAGGGCCCCATCTCCTCCGACCGTGATGCTGAGGGGGCGCGAGTCAGGGGTCGGGATCGCGAATTCAGTCACTGCCCCGTCCATGGTGATCCGGCCGATTTTGTTGCCCTGGTTCTCGGTGAACCACATCGCACCGTCAGGTCCAGCCACAATCCCATTCGGCAGGGCTCCGATTGTCGGAATGGCATACTCGGTGATCGTTCCGGCCATGGTGATGCGACCGATCTTGTTGCCGCCACGCTCGGTGAACCACATCGCACTATCGGGGCCAGCGGCGATCGTCACTGGGCTGGCGCTCGCGGTGGGGATGGGGAACGAGGAGATCGCTCCCGTCATGGTGATGCGGCCGATGATCCCCAGCGATCGCTCGGTGAACCACATCGCGCCATCGGGGCCAGCCGCGATCCCGGTCAGAAACGTACCCGCGACGGGCAGCGGGTACTCCGTGATGGAACCATCCGTGGTGATGCGACCGATTTTGTTGCCCTGGTTCTCGGTGAACCACATCGCACCATCGGCGCCGGCTGCGATCGCCACCGGGGAGGCCACGGGGGTCGGAATCTCGAATGACGTCATCACTCCATCGACCGTGATCCGGCCAATGCTGTTGCCGGTCCATTCCGTGAACCAGGCCGCACCATCAGGGCCAGCCGCGATACCCATCGGTCCTGCGGGGGCTTGGGGAAGTGGGAATTCCGTGATCGATCCGTCCGTCGTGATCCGCGCCAGCGCGTTGCCGGCGCCTTCGACGAACCACATGGCACCATCGGCCCCCGGATGTATTCCGGAAGGCGCCGACCCCTTCGTCGTGACCTTGTATTCGCTGACGACACCATCCATGGTGATCCGGCCAATCTGATTCGCCGTGCGTTCGGAGAACCATAGTGCGCCATCGGCACCAGTCTCGATGGATAGCAAACCGGCTTCGGGCGTCGGGACCGGGTAGCCGGTGACGACGCCGCCCGTCGTGATCCGTCCGATCTTATTCAACGTCCGTTGCGTAAACCACAACGCTCCGTCCTGGCCTACGATAATGTCGGAGGCCCCTGCCGACGCGTCCGGCAGGGGGTACTCCGTGATTGCTCCGCTCGTCGTGATCCGACCGATCTTGTTCCCCGCGAACTCGGTGAACCACAACGCTCCGTCTGGTCCGAGGGTGATCGCGGCGGGAAGCGCGCTGGCCGTCGGCACGGCGAACTCGGTGATCTCGCCCGCGGTCGTTATCCGTCCAATCTTGTTCGCCTCGTACTCGGTGAACCACAACGCCCCATCCGGGCCGGCCACCACCACCGACGGCGTGGCGTGTGTCGTCGGCACGGCGAACTCCGTGATCTCGCCCGCGGTCGTTATCCGTCCAATTTTGTTCCCCCCAGACTCGGCGAACCACAACGCCCCATCCGGGCCGCTTGCGATGCCGTACGGATGGGCGTTGAGGGTGGGGATGACGAACGAGGTGACCACACCGCTCGGGGTGACACGGAGGATGGAGTTGTTGACGACATCGGTGACCCACCAATTGCCATCCGGACCCGACGCGAGCAACTGGGGCCGAGAGCTGCCTTCGATCGGAGCGAACGCCGTGAAGTCCCCCCGTGTATCGGCCGATCTCGATACGACGACGATCGCTGCACACACAAGAAGCGCGAGCAACGCTCCAACAATATTTCGCTTTCGCATCATGTCACCCGTTGGCTGATTTTGTCACGAGGATATCGGAGGACTGCGGTTGTGTTCTCATCCAACTTAACATCGGGCGCGTTCATGATCCCGTTCGGCCCCGGCGCTGCGGCCCGCGTCGCGCCGCTTACGCCCTCGCCCTCACCACCTCGGCCAACGCTGCCGCCAGCATCGCGGGGTGCGAATTCATGATCATGTGCCCCGTGTCCAGCGTGCGCCGGTCGAGGTCGGGGCCAAGCACCCCGACCATCGCCTCGACCAGCGCGGGCGGCACGGGAATGTCGCGGGCCAGTCCGATGTACGCGCGGTGGGAGTCGAGCGGGTGGCCGCTGACGGTCGCATTGAGGATCGCAAAGCTGTCGTCGACGAGGCGGGCCGCGACCGATGCCCACTGGGCGTCCGACAGGTCCGTGGCAAACAGCGCTTTGGACATCTCCTCGGGCATGCGCGGCATGACACCCGAGGGCATGTCGCCGCCCGTGACGAGGCGCGCCGCCGAGACCTCCGTCGTGGGCACCAGCGCGCCGAGGTAGATGACGCTCCGTACGCGCTCGGGATGGCGGTATCCCGTCTCGGTGATCGTCACTCCGCCCAGCGAATGGCCCACCAAGGCGAACTGCCGAAAGCCCGCGGCATCGGCGGCGTTCAGCACGGCGGTGACGCAGTCCTCGAGCGTGACGGTGGCCAGGTCGGCGGGGTTGCTGCCGCGCCCTGGCAGGTCGACCGCCACGGCCGGGAAGGAGAGCATCGGCAGCACCTCGTCCCAAATGTCGGCGGCGCAGGTGCCGCCGTGCACCAGCACGACGCCATCCACCATGGGTACTTCGTTCACGAGACACTCCGCCG
>CAIUOO010000256.1 GCA_903900795.1 uncultured Gemmatimonadota bacterium
AAGAGCGCGAGGAAGAAGAACGTCATGAACAGGCCGCCGGCGGGCAACGTGGAGAACAGCTTCGGAATCCAGATGAAGGTCACGCCTTCATTGCCGGCGCCGAAGATGGTGTTTTGCACCAGATCGGCATTCAGCGGCGCACCCGACGCCACGGCCTTCGCCAGGTCAGGGAAGTCCGCGAGCGCCTGCGGATTACTGGCGATTGACGCCACGAGCTGCGGCACCACCGTGAACACCGTGCAGAACACCATCATGCCGGCGCACAGCGACACGGTGTTGTTGGCGATCGGCAGGATGAAGCCGTTGAGCGCCGTGTCTTCATTGGGGCGCATGTACGCGGCGTAGGTGAGCACGAGGCCCCAGCCGGCACCGGTGTCCCACGCGTTCTGGGTGAGCGCCTGCAGCCAGATGTTGGCGTCGCTTAGGCGGTGCCAATCCACGCCGTAGAAATAATCGAGGCCGGCACTGGCGCCCGGTAGCATGAGCGCGCGGCCGGTGAGTAGCAGAATGATGCCGATGAGAATCGGCATGAGAATGGTCGTGGTGCGTTCGATCCCCTTTACGCCCTTGGCCACAATGAACGTGGCGCCAAGGATCGAGATCACGTGCGGCAGCACCGGCGCGGTGGTGGTCGAGAAGGTGCGCCAGAAGCTGACGGAGTTGTCTCCGGTGACTTCACCGAGGCCGGCCGCGATCGCGTAGCGCAGCGTCCACCCGGTGACCACCGAGTAGTAGGCCATGATAGCCACGGCCACGAAGGCGATGAAGGCACCCATCCAGGCCGATTTCTTCCCCTGCGTGCGCACGAAGGCGCCGATGGGCCCAAGGCGTGTCATGCGGCCCATGCCGAATTCCACGAGGATGAGCGGGATCGACCAGGTGAACAGGCAGATCACCCAGGCCACCAGGAACTCACCGCCGCCATTGGTGGCCGCGATGCGGGGGAAACGCCAGATGTTGCCGGTGCCGACGGCCATGCTGAGCATGGCGAGCATCATGGCCCATCGGGACGAGAAGCCTTGTGACTGACTCACGAATGCTCCGGGAGGGTGGAAGGGGTGGCCGGGCGGGATCGCCGCAGTGACTGATCGGGGCGAAACTACTACGCGGACCGTCGCGCACCTAGGGGTACGCGACGGTCCGCGATGCGACGAGGAGCAAAGATGCTGCCCGCGTTAGCGGTTGCAGCTCGGATAGGTCGGGTCGGCGCCGGCGATCGCCGGTTTTTCCTTTCGGTTCGCGACCGCCGTCATCACGTCGTGCACGAAGCGACCCAGCCGGGCGGCGTGATCGTAGTCGATGTACTGCGGCTCGTCCGACTGCATGTGGTAGTCGGGACCGTAGCCCAGCGACATGTACACGACCGGGATATCCTTACGGACGTAGTTCACCTGATCGCTGCGGCAGAAGCGGTTGAGCGGGTTGGCGGGGACATCCCAGCTCTTGTCGATGGCCATGGGCTCGGGGCTGCTGGCGTTCACCGAGTCGATGATGTCGCCGAAGTCGCGCGACAGGCGGCGCGCGCCGAGCATCTGCACGGAGTTCGGTCCACCGAACTTCACCTGGTCGGCGCGTCCCTTACCGACCATGTCCATGTTGTGTGCGGCCACGATCTTGTCGATGGGCACCGTCGGGTTGTCAACGAACCAGCGCGATCCCAGCAGGCCACCTTCTTCGCCCTGATGTGATACGAAGATCACCGAACGCGAAGGCTTCTCCTTGGCGAACTTCTCGGCGAGCTCCAACAGCACCATCGAGCCCGAGCCGTCGTCGTCGGCGCCGTTCATGATCGAGTCCATGCGGGCCGGACGGGCAGCGCGCGCCTTCGCGATCAGCGCATTGATCTTCACCTGCTGTTCCGCCGTCGGGATGCAGGTGGGATCGTTGTTGCCCTGACGACGCGTGATGAAGTTCGTGGCGCGCAGCGAGTCATGATCGATCACGGCGGTGTTGACGCCCACGTGGTCGTTGTGCGCGCCCACCAGCACATACTCTTCCTTGAGCGTCGGGTCGGAGCCGGGGAGCACCGCGATCACGTTACGCGCGGCGTATGCCGCCGGACGCCAGGCGTGATTCCACGAGGCCGTGACCGGCTGCCCCACGGTGCCGACGGTGACCTGCTCCATCGGCTTGCCGAACAGCTGCTCGGCCGCCTTCCGCGAGATCGTCGCACCGGCCGGCGCATCGGCGTTGAGCGTGGTGGTGGGGCGCATGCCGTTGCGGCCTTCGAAGGCGGCGTTGATGGTGGCCGACGTCATGTCGTCGAGACCGATCACCAGGACGGCGACGGCACCGGCGCGACGGGCACGGGTGTCGCGGGCACCTGCCGCCACCGCAGGGGCTGCTGGACGGGCCGGGGCGGAC
>CAIUOO010000257.1 GCA_903900795.1 uncultured Gemmatimonadota bacterium
GAGCGCCCACTTCACGACGCCGTTCGAGGCGAACCTGAGCGTTACCTGCGATGGCAGGGGAGAGGCAGATTGTTTCAATTTCTACGTTCCGGATGCACGTGGAAATTTGCAGTTGGCACGTCGCAATGGCCACGAGGCTTCGATCGGGCAGCTGTACAGTGTGGTGACGAAGCTGCTGGGTTTTACGCCGGTACGCCATGAAGGCAAGATCATGGGGCTGGCCGCTTCAGGGAAAGAGACGGATCTATGCTCCCTGATTGGCGGCCTTTTTTTCCGAGACAATGGAATTCTCAAGAGACATCCAGATGATGCCGCATTAGACCGAGATCAACATCTTTCATTCTATCAACGATATCGCGCCCTGACGTCTCTCGATACGGACGGACAATCGTACACCCTCCGTTCCATGTGGCTGCTTGACTGGCTACAGGGCAGAACGGCAGGCTACTCGCCCGCCGATATCGCGTACGCGATTCAAGACGTGACGGAGCGGGTTGTGTTGGAAGAGATCTCACATTTCTTGAGTGGGCATGAATCGACGGAGCCTCTCCGCCTGGGGCTGTCCGGAGGCGTTTTTGCCAACGTCAGGCTCAATCAAAAAATCCGGGAACGGCCTGATGTCGAAAACGTCTTCGTTCAACCGGCGATGAACGATGCTGGGCTCGCCCTTGGTGCGGCGATTCTCGCTGATCGTGAGTTTCGGCAACCCGACGCCGTGCACCGCCTGCGGCACAATTACTACGGGGCCGGCTTCAGCGACGACATACCATTGTTGCTCCATAATGCGGATTCAGTATTTACTTCGCACGTGATGGATGACCCGCCGGAGGAGGTGGCGCGTTTGTTAGTCGAGAACCAAATCGTGGGATTCTACCACGGAAACATGGAGTTCGGCCCTAGGGCATTGGGGCATCGCTCCATCATAACCAGCACGTTTCGGAAGGAAATCAATGCTGAACTGAACGGCCGCTTGAATCGAACAGAATTCATGCCATTCGCTCCTTCCGTGCTCGATACGTACGCCAGTGTTTACTTGGAGAACTATGATGCGACTTGTCCAGCCGCCGACTACATGACCACCACGTATCACGTCAGCCCCGCCTACCGGTCGCTGTTGCAGGCCGTCGTCCACGTCGATGGAACGTGCAGGCCTCACGTGGTTCGGCGAGCGGTCAATCCGTACTATTATGACGTGCTGATGGCTTTCAGTCGGGCGAGCGGGTGCGGTGCCGTCGTCAACACAAGCTTTAATGCCCACGAGGAGCCGATTATCGCCACGCCGCAGCAGGCGATGAAGGCCTTGCGCGATGGAAGAATAGACGTCCTGATTCTTGAAAACTATTGTGTCCGACGAAGGAGTTGATGGGGTGGTCTGCGCCCCGAATCCTGCTCCAGCGGGACTCGCAAAATGGCGGTACGATAGACGCCGGCCATAAACGCCGGACGGGGCCGAGGACAGCACCTGCGGACCAGCAAGAACAGCCCGGAGCAGATCGCCCAAGCACCGCGACAGGCCGCGAGCGGCACGCCCATCGTGGAGATCTGCCGCAAGCTCAAGCAGCTCGTCACCGACTTGAGCCTCGACAAGACCATCCTGCACGATTCTCTGCGAAAAAATGGTGAGCCCAGCGCAGCTGGCGGACATGCGTGCGCTGGGTGCAGCACGCGTATGCAGTCTCGGAACGGACCGCGTGTGACGCGGGCGGCGTAGCCCGTTCGAGCGTGCGGTACGCGAGCGTGGCGGGCCTGCATTGCGCTTCTGATTTAGCGACATTCGGAGCGCGACCACGGCCTTGAGTCGGCATCACAGTAGCCTGCGCCCTGTCAGGCCCGCTGGCGACGACGGGCCGTGTGGAAACCGCAGAAGGCAAGTCCGGTCATCACCAACACCAACGTCGACGGCTCGGGCACCGGCGTGTAAGACAGCGCCAGGCTGCTGCCCTGCTGGACCACGGAGAACGAGCCGTTCACGGTGTTGGCAAAACGTGCGGTGTTGATCACAAACTGCTCCGGCGAGAAACCGGAAATCCCGCCGACCGCCGTAAGGAAGGTCCAGTCGTAGGCCTGCTGCCCATCGAAGTCGGGCATCGCTCCGAGTTCATCGCCGGAGGCAAGCGTGAACAGGTCGAGCGTATACGCACCGCTCCCGGTCGCCGAGAGATCGACGGCGTTCTCGTAATTGAACACCGACCACCCGTAACCAGCACCACTGATCCCACTGCGCATGAGGAACGGCGAGAACCCTCGCGAACCGTGCAGGTCTCCGGTAAACAACAGCGCGTTGAACGAACGGAGCACCGCCATGTTGATGGTGGATTCTTTCTGAATGTTATAGTCGCTCAGGGATCGGCCCTCTTGCAGCAACTGCCCCCCGTAGAACAGGTGCTGTTGCGACGCCGCAAAAGAGAATTGGTCGGTGAAAAAAATTTGACAAGACGAATATCATCCGACGGCTGAACCATTAGGGTGTGAGTCTGGCCTCCCCCCGGCGTCAGGTTCCGCACGTAAATCGGCATTTGCGCGCTCGCATCCTCGGGGCGCAACGCCAGCGCCACAAACGGCAGCAGGATCGTGAGCCGGCGAGAGCACCTTGCGATGGACCGCAAGACACCACGGGCACCCGCTGCCACGCATGTCGTGAACGCACCAGACGGCGACGGGACGGAGCGCGCACGGAGGGGAAGGAGCTGCATGTCGTGACGGTCTCGGGAAGAGAACGCGTGCGCGGCGTGCGCCGAATGGCCGCCGTGCTTCACGGGCTCATGAACACCGGTGGACGGGCCAGGGCGAGGAGACATAGCCGCCCGGTTACCGGAGACGCCGACGAGTGAACAGTAAACGTAAGTATCCGTGCAGACTCCGTGGCAGAATGAACCGTTCGGCCGGTGGGCGCAAGGCACGGGTGAGGGACGGCTGAGGGACGGCTGAGGGACGGCTGACGCACCAACGCCACATTCGGGCGCGACGGTTCGCCCCGTTCCCACCCTTCACCCCTTCCCGCAGCGGTGCCGCTCGGCGAACCTTCCTGACCATGCGCCGGACTCTTTACCTCATCGGGGCGCTCCTCCTCGCCCACGTCGCCCTCCTGACCGTCCATCCCTCCGGGGCGACGGTGGCGGACACCTCCGAAGGCCTCGACATCGGCATCGTCTTCGATGTCGGCGGTCGCGGCGACAAGTCGTTCAACGACGGGGCCTACCTCGGCGGCATGCGAGCCGCCAAGGCGCTGGGGGCGCGCGTGCGCTACATCGAGCCGGGCGAAGGCTCCGATCGTGAGGCCGGCCTGCGATTGCTGGCCGCCGAGGGGATGGACCTCGTGGTGGCCGTCGGCTTCATCTTCACCGACGACGTCAACCTGCTGGCGAAAGAATACCCCAACGTCAAATTCGCCGACGTCGACTACGCCGTGGCCACCGACAGCGTGGGCAACCCGCTGCCGATGGCCCCCAACCTCGTGGCCCTCAAATTCCGCGAGGAGCAGGGCTCGTTTCTGGTGGGCGCCCTCGCGGCCTTGGTGGGCAAAAGCAAGAAGATCGGCTTCGTGGGCGGCATGGACATCGCCCTCATTCACAAGTTCGAAGCCGGCTATCGCGCCGGCGTGAAGCACGTGTGTCCCGACTGCGAAGTGATCGTGAACTACGCCGGCGTCACCCCCGAGGCGTTTCGCAATCCGGGACGAGGCAAGGAGATGGCGCTCGCGATGTACAATCAGGGCGTGAACGTGATTTTCCACGCCTCGGGCTCCACCGGACTCGGCGTGTTCGAGGCCGCGCGCACTACGGGCAAGCTAGGCATTGGGGTAGACGCCGATCAGTTCAGCGAAGCGCCCGGTCACGTGCTCACATCGATGGTGAAGGGGATCGACGAGTCAGTGTTCCAGGCCGCGAAGGCCGTGCAAGACGGCACATTCAAGGGCGGCATTCAGCAGTTCGGACTGGCCGAGCAGGGCGTCGGCTATGTGTATGACGCGAACAACAAGGCGCTGATCCCCGATGCCGTGCGCGCGCGACTCGATGCGCTCACGGCTGACATCGTGGCCGGGCGCATCGTCGTGCCGAGTACGCGATGACGATGACGGGCGCTCTGCGCGCATCGGACACGCCGGCCATCCGGATGACGGGCGTCGTGAAGACGTTCGGTGCAGTGGTGGCCAATCGCGATGCCTTCCTCGATGTCGCACCGGGTGAGATCCACGCGCTGGTGGGCGAAAATGGTGCGGGCAAGAGCACGCTGATGCGCGTGCTGGCGGGTATGTATGCGCCCGATGCCGGTACGGTGCTGGTGAACGGCAAGGACGTGACCGGCTGGAAGACGCAGGATGCGATTGCCGCCGGCGTGGGGATGGTACATCAGCATTTCATGCTGGTGCCCACGCTCACGGTGGCCGAGAACGTGATTCTGGGCATGGAGCCGCGCAACGGCCTGCAGGTGGATCTGCACCGCGCGGTGATCGAGGTGGAATCACTGTGCACAAAGTGCGGGCTGCACGTCGATGCGACGGCGAAAGTGGCCGACTTGTCAGTGGGTGAGGCGCAGCGCGTGGAGATTCTGAAA
>CAIUOO010000258.1 GCA_903900795.1 uncultured Gemmatimonadota bacterium
ATCGATCGCATCGAAATCGTGAAGGGTGCGGCGGCGGCCACGCTGTACGGCACCGATGCCGCCGCCGGCGTGATCCAGATCTTCACCAAGCGCGGCGCTGGTGGCGCGGCGAAGTGGCAGGTCCGCTTCAACGGCGGTGTCAGCAGCCTGCAGAAGTTCGGCACCGACTCCGTGCCCCTGCTGTTCATGGATCCGTTCCTGCGTAACAGCGAAGGCTCCGGCTGGATCCCCGGCCTCGACAACTACGCCGCGCGTTATGGCACGCAGATCCAGGTGGCGGGTGGGAGCGGCGACAATCTCAAGTACCTGCTGTCCACGAACGTCGAGAACACTGATGGCGTGCTGCCCAACGACCGGGACCGCAAGTATCAGGTGCGGGCCAATCTCGACTTCCAGCCCATGAAGAAGCTGGCGATGAACTGGAGCAGCGCCTACACCAACAACCTCATCGATCAGACGCCGGCCGGTAACAACGCGCAGGGGCTCACGCTCAACGCGTTCCGCCGCGACCGCAACTACTTCGGCAACGCCACGCCGGACACGATCCGCAAGGTGCTGACGCAGAAGCTGGCATCGAATATCGATCGCCTCATCATGGGCTTGACGAGCACGTGGACACCCTTCACGCGATTCTCCAGCCGGTTGACGGTGGGTCTCGACCGTGCAGCGCTCGAGAACCGCAACGTGCGCCCCTTCGGCTTTCCGGCGGCGCCGCTCGGTGTCATCCAGAATCAGCGGTGGGCCAACACGACGCTCAGCACGGATTGGGTGAACAACTACGACTTCAATCTTGGCAGCGACCTGAAGATCACCGCCTCGGCCGGTACGCAGTACGTCAACTCGCTCGTCGGCGACGTGGTCGCGCTCGCCGAGAACTTCGCGACGCCCTCCGATCCGACCGTCGCCAGCGGCGCGATCAAGAACGCCGATGAAAATCGGCAGCGTGTCATCACCGGCGGCGCGTTCGGTACGCTCCTCATGGGATTCAAGGACCGCTACTTCGTGACGGTCGGCGGTCGACTCGACGGTAACAGCGCCTTCGGTTCCGACTTCGGCTTTCAGTTCTATCCGAAGATCAACGGTTCGTGGGTGCTCTCCGACGAGTCGTTCTGGCAGGAGAAGTACGGCACGCTCAAGCTGCGCGGCGCCTTCGGTTCGGCCGGCCGCGCGCCGGGCGCCTTTGCTGCCGTGCGGACGTACAATCAGGTTGGCTGGGGAACCACCACCGCCGTGCGCCCAGCCAATCTCGGCAACGCCAACCTGGGCCCCGAGCGCACCACCGAACTCGAACTCGGCTTCGACCAGACGCTGTTCAGTGGTCGGACCACCGTCGACTTCACGTACTTCAACGCGACCACCACGGACGCCCTGTTCAGCGTGCGGTCGGTGCCCAGCGAAGGCTTCCTCGCCACCACGCTCCGCAACGTCGGTGAGATGAACAAGTCGGGCATCGAGCTGGCGCTCAATCACGACATCATCGAGCGCGAATCGTGGGGGCTGAAGGCGGGCATCAACCTCGCTACGAACGACAGCAAGGTGATCAGCCTCGGCGGCGCACCGGCCTTCACCGTCGGCAACTCCGGCTGGGTGGTCGAGGGCAAGCAGGCGCCAGTCGTGCGCGGCAAGCTCATTCGCAACGCCGACGCACGCGGCGTCGCACCGGATACGGTGTCGAACTACGACTTCGGCCCGAGCCAGCCCACTAAGATCATTGGTGGCAACATCAGCATCCGCGGCTGGAAGAACGTCAGCTTGTCGGTGCGCGGCGAGTATCAGGGTGGCGCCTTCATCGAAGAGGGGGCGTCGTTCAACGCGCTGTCCCGCTCGGTGCTCTGGCCCACCTGCTTCGATGCCTACGCCAACATTGCGGCGGGCAAGCCGATCACGGCACGCGAAACGCTCACCTGCATTCCGGCCAACGTCCGGACGGACATGTTCATCTTCCCAGCGGATTTCTTCCGCATTCGGGACATCTCCCTCACCGTACCGCTCGGCAAGCTGATTCCGCGCTCTTCGAACAGCACCTTCGTCTTCTCGGCGCAGAACCTGTTCCGTCGGAACTTCGGCATGCCGCTGTTCGACCCCGAGATGACGAACAACGATTCGTTCAACGCGACTGTGCGTGGTATCAACGAGCAGATCCCGGCGCCCGCGATCTTCCAGATGTCACTCCGTATCTCCTACTGAGGAATGTGCTGATGCTTACTTCGATTTCCTCAGGACGCGCGACGATGCCGCGACGTGTGCTTCGCGTTGCTGCTCCGCTCTGTCTGCTCGCCGGACTGTCGGGCTGCGCGCTCGATGCCGTGAATCCCGGTCCGATCCGGGCCGAAGCGCTGAATACGCCCTCCGCGCTGTCGTCGCTGGTGAACGGCTCCGGCCGTGATCTGGCTGAGTCGCTCAACTGGGTCGCGTACACCGGCGGTGCCGCCGCCCGTGAGATTTTTCCTGCCGGTTCCACGGCGGCCTTCGGCATCTCCGTGCTGCAGCAGAACGGCAAGCTGGTCGATAATGACGGGGACACGTACTGGAATTTTGCCCAGCGCGCCCGCTGGACCTCCGAAGACGCCGTGACACGTATCAAGTCTGTGCTCGGAACGGCGTCTGCCAACAGCACCACGTTGGCGCAGGCGCTCGTGTGGGCGGGATTCTCCAATCGTCACCTCGGCGAGAACTTCTGTCAGGGCGTGATCAACGGTGGCGCTCCCGGCCCGTACACGGTGTATCTCGAGCGTGCCGAGGCGAACTTCACCGAAGCGATCACGGTGGCCACGGCGGCGAACAACACCGCGCTCGCGCAGGCGGCCACGGCGGGACGGGCCTCGGTGCGCCTGCTGCGGAACAACACGACGGGTGCGGCCACGGACGCCGCGGCGGTCCCCAGCACGTTCGTGTATCGCATGCCGTACTACCAAAACGAACTCGATCAGTACAACCGCATTTTCTGGGCGAGTGCCAACCAGCCGTATCGCGCCCATACCGTGTGGAACACGTACATCGAGACGTATCGCCGGGCCACGCGTGATCCGCGCGTGCCCTTCGACAGCAGCCTCACCATCCTGGTCGGCGATGCGGCCGTCGGCGCACTGGGTCGTGTCCGCTGGTACTTCCAGACCAAGTATCCTACGCTCACGTCGCCGATCAATCTGGCGTCCGGCTGGGAAATGCGGCTCATCGAGGCGGAGACCAAGCTGATCGCCGGTGATGTGGCGGGAGCGCTTACGTCGATCAACGGCCGTCGCACGGCGTTGGCGCTGGCGCCGGTCACGGCGGCGAATGCTACGGAAGCGTGGGCGGCCCTCAAGCGGGAACGCGGCATCGAACTGTGGCTCGAAGGACGTCGTCTCGGCGACCTGCGTCGTTGGGCGGCACTCACCCGTCCGGGCGCGCTCGATCCCAAGGAAGAAATCCCCGGTCGTGACCTGTGCTTCGCCACGCCGCTGTCCGAAAAGCAGACGAATATCAATTTCCCGCGCTAAGCGTACGGTGCCGCGTCACGGCACCATCGCGTGGTGTATTGCTGACGTGGCGCCCGGTGTTCCGGGCGCCACGTTTGGCTTCCCCCCAGACCAACAACACAGGAGATGCAGTCGATGCGATTGCCAGTTCTCACGTTGATGGCGCTGCTGCTCGCGGGAACCCGCGCCGGCGCGCAGCCAAGCGCGCCGAAGGCCGCGCCACCAGTATTCATCGACGAGCTCACATGGACGGAAATCCGTGATCGCATGCTCGCCGGCACCAAGACCGCCATTATCGGCACGGCCGGCCAGGAGCAGAAAGGCCCGCACATGGTCACCGGTGAGCACAAGTATGTGCTGCAGCACACCACCGAGCGCATCGCCCGCACCCTCGGCGATGCGCTCGTCGCCCCGATCATCACCTACGTGCCCGAGGGAAGCTGGGAGTTACCGCTTCGCGGGCACATGGCGAAGGCGGGTTCGATTACGCTGCCTGAAGATCGGTTTATCGAACTGTTGGTGCACGCGGCCAAGAGCCTACGAGCTGGTGGCTTCACGACGGTCATCCTGATTGGTGATTCCGGTGGCAACCAGAATGGCATGAAGGCCGCAGCCGATCAGCTCAACGCCGCGTGGAAGGATGCGGGTGGTCGCGCCATGTTCATCGGCGACTACTACACGAAATCCGCGGCGGACATTCGTACCTATCTCGGCGGTCTTGGCTTTTCGATGGACGACATCGGCAGCCATGCCGGGATGGTCGATACATCGGAACTGCTGTTCGTGAACCCATCGCTCGTGCGTCGCGACCGCCTGGCTCCCAGCGGCGGCTCTCCCGACAGCGGCGTGAACGGCGATCCCACGAAAGCCACCGCCGCCCTTGGGAAATCGCTGGTGCAGATCAAGATCGATAACGCGCTGGCGCAGATTCGTGCGTCCCGCGCCACGTCCGGAGGATTCTGATGCACAAACTGCTTACGGGCGCACTCGTCGCACTGACGACCACGTCGGCGCTGCAGGCGCAGGAGCGCCCCAATCTGCTGGAGGCGCCGTATCTCGAGGCCATGACCTGGACCGAGATACGCGACGCCATCCAAGGTGGCAAGCGCGTGGCGATCGTACCCACCGGTGGCACCGAACAGAACGGTCCTCACATGGTGATGGGTAAGCACAACTACATCGTCACCTTCGCCGCGGGGCAGATCGCACAGCAACTCGGCAATGCGCTGGTGGCGCCCACGGTGCAGTACGTGCCCGAGGGCGACTACACCCGCCCGAACTTCGGCGATAAGCCCGGTGTCATTTCGCATCCGTCGCCCAGCTACGACCGGTTGCTCGACGCGGCGGTGCGATCACTGCGCGTATCCGGATTCACCGACATCCTGCTGATCGGCGACAGCGGTGGCAATCAGGCCGGTCTTACGGCGGTGGCGAATGCGCTCAATGCCGAGTGGGCGGGCACGGGTGTGCGCGTGTACGCGCTGGTGGATTACTACCAGAAGGGACGCATTCAAATCCGCGACTATCTCAAGGCCACTTATGGGTGGGATGAGCAGATGGTCGGCTCGCACGCCGGCACCAGCGATACGTCGCAGTTGCTGCACGTGTTCGCCGAGGGAATCCGGCTCGACAAGCGTATGCCCAACGGCGGTGCACCCGATGCCGGCGTGACCGGCGACCCGACCAAAGCCACCGCCGAAATCGGCAAGATCGCCATCGATCAGAAGGTGAATGCCGCACTGGCGCAGTATCGCACGTTGAAGGGCGGCACGCCGTAGCGACGTCGCAACGAGCATTGCCCCACGCACAGCAAACGCCCCGCCGCAACC
>CAIUOO010000259.1 GCA_903900795.1 uncultured Gemmatimonadota bacterium
ACCGGTACGCCTTGGCCACCGATGCCGTGAGCGTCCAGTCGGGCGAGGGGGTCCAGCCGAGCGTCGCCTTCGGGGAGAAACGCGTCGCCTCGACCTCCTTCTGCGTCACCCGCGTGTTGCCGTTCAGATTCAGGCCGTCGAAGGCGCGCCACTGTTCGTAGCGTCCACCCACCGTGAGACGAAGCTTCGAAGAGATGCGCCACTGATCCTGCACCCACAGTGCTGCCGTGCGCGTCTTGCCGTCGCCCTGCGATACGACCGTGGTCGTCACCGGGTCTGACAGCCGCCAATTGGCGGTGTTGTACGTCGGGTTCGCGAGCGTGTACTGATCGATGTGCGCGCCGAACGTCACCGTGTGCGCGGCGGTGGCGCCACCCTTGTGCCACGCCGCCTTCACATCGGCCGTGCGCCAACCGGTGCCCGACAGCACGGCCACGCGACCGGCGTCGCCGAACGTCAGCGCGGTGGACGACGCGGACGTGGAGAATCGCTGGCGATCGGTGTCCATGGTATAGCTGGTGCCGACGACTTCCACATCCCAATCCTTCTTGGTGTCGGTGCGCAGTGAAAAGCTCTGCGCGTTGTGCTGCTGCAGCAGGCCGTAGTTGCCGCTCGCAAAGCCGGCCAGCCCGGCGTAGCTCGAGGTACCGGCCCGCGTGAGGTAGCTGTCCACGCCGGCGTCGGCATTGTTCTGCCAGAAACCGTACGTATAGGCGGCGCGCACCGTCGGCGTGATGTCGTACGCGAGCTTGATCTTCGCGTTCGTCATCTGCGTGTGCAGGAGTCCAGTCGCGCCCAGCACGTTGGCGGCACCATTGAGCTTGTTGGTGGCCGCGAATCCGCCGGTGGTGTTGGCGGGAAAGGTGGCGCCGGTGACGTAGGTGAGCGGCTGGCTCTTGCTGTCCTGATAGTTGCCGCTCAGCGACACGGTCAGTTTACCGAACCGGTTGGCCACACGGGCCGATGTTTGCGACGTGCCGTACGTGGTGTTCGTGCCGTACAAATCGAACGGCATCAGCGACTGTGTCTGCGCTATCGAGCCTTCGAACTTCTCGGGCAGTCGCGTGGTGATCTCCATGGCCGCGCCCATCGCGTTACCCGGATAGGCCGCCGAGAACGGGCCGTACATCATGTCGATGCGCTCGATTTCTTCGGGGGCTACGAGTCCCCAGCGCGGTCCGCCGATCGTGTTGTTGTTGGCGATGAGTGCCGACAGCGGCACGCCGTCGGCGAACACGAGACTGCGCGCGCTGGAGCTGACACCCCACACGCGGGTGCCCATCACGGCCTGCGTGTCGCCGTTGTTGCGTTTCCGGATGAACACGCTGGGCAGGTATTTCACCGCGTCTGGCGTGTCCATGAGATTGATCGTTTCCTCGACGCGCTTGGCGGTGATGCTGGCGCTCACCGGCATCGTGAGGCGGGTGAGTGCGGGGCGCGTGTCACGATCGGCGGTCACGCGGAGGCCACCGAGCGTGGTCGCGCTGTCTCGGCCGGTGGAGTCCTTGCCCACGGGCTTGGGCGGCTGGGTCTGCGCACGGGCGGTGCCGGCGACCAGGAGGGCGCCGAGCAGGGTAGCGAGCTTCATAAACGGGATCGGGATAAGAGCACGTGCATTCTTCCCGCGCTCGAACCGTCACCGCGATACGCCAAGGGCGATCGCCGTGCGGGAGCAGTCGGGAATAACGCGAGAGGGCGACCCACGCGGACGGCCCCCGAGGGGAGCAGTCGCGCAGCGTCGAATTCGGCAGGGACGAGCGGGTACGGCGGGCCGGAAGAGGCCCTAGGCGCGTACCGGGGTCGGCGGGCCGTTCGCGAACGGCAGCGCGTGCGCCGGCCGCAGAGGAATGCGCGAGAGGACGACGGCCGCGGCCGCGCTCGTCTGGTGCGAGAGGTGCTCCGCGATCGTGATGTCCACCTGGGGGACCACGGCTGCGGTCATGGTGCAGCACTGGCCAAGGCAGGTGCAGCACGCATGTCCGTCGTGCTCCGGGGCGGTTGGCTCTGCGGCGGGTGCCGCCGGCGCAACACCATCCACGGCGGGCGCGGCTGGATCGGCGACCGTTGCGTCGTGGTGGTGGTGCGGCGCATCCGCGGCGGGTGCGAGCGGCACCGCGGGTGCCGCCGGCTCTCCCACGATGCTCGAATGCATGCGACAGGCAAAGAATCCGGCTGGCTCAATGAGCGCAGTCGAGAACCAGACCGCCCAGAGGCTGATCAGGACCCGGTACCAGAAGGGACGTCGCATACCTCTTAAACGTTACCTCAGGCCGGCTGGCGGCGGAAGGCCGGTCTGGACTGCCAGGGTCTCCCACAGTCGCCCCTCGTGTCATGCGCAAGCCGAGATCGCAGCCGGGCAGTAGTTTAGCCACATGACCGATCTCTCTCGTCGCGACCTGCTGGCAGGCGCCGCCGGATTCCTCGGCGGTGCCGCCCTCGCTGGACTCCCGCTCGCCGTTGAAGGACAGGGCGGCGCGCCATCCATCGCCCCCGCTCCTCCGCCCCCGCGCCCCGTCGCCCCGCTCGACGCCACGAAAATGCCCGGTGCCCCCACGGCCGCGCTGGGGGCACGCTCGGAGTACTTCGCCCCCACGCGCATCCCCAACGGCACACCGGTGGGCAGTTCGCGCACGCCGCTGCAGGACCTTACCGGCACCATCACGCCAAGCGATCTGCACTTCGAGCGACATCACGCCGGCATTCCCACGCTCGACCCGGAGCGGCACACGCTCACGATTCACGGGTTGGTGGATCGTCCGATGTCGTTCACGGTGGACGACATCAAGCGGTTTCCGCAGATCACCCGCACCTACTTCATCGAGTGCTCCGGCAACGGCGGCGCCGGCTATCGCGACCCGAAGCCCGACACCACGCCGCAACCGCTTGCCGGCCTGTTCAGCACGTCGGAGTGGACCGGGGTCCCCTTGGCGACGCTCTTTCGCCAAGTGGGCGTAAAGCCCGACGCGTCGTGGTTTCTCGCCGAGGGTGGCGATGCGTGCAAGCTGGCTCGCTCCATTCCGATCGCGAAAGCGTGGGACGATGCCATGATTGTGTGGGCGCAGAACGGCGAGCCGCTGCGTCCGGCGCAGGGCTACCCCATGCGCCTGCTGCTGCCAGGGTTCGAAGGCAACAGCAATGTGAAGTGGTTGCGCCGACTGGAGCTGGGCACGAAGCCGTGGATGACGCGGTGGGAGACGTCGAAGTACACCGACCCGCTGCCCGATGGCACGGCGCGCATTTTCACCTTTGAGATCGATGCCAAGTCGGTGATCACGTCGCCCTGCTATCCCAACACCATCCCGTCGCACGGCTGGCGCAGTGTGAACGGACTCGCGTGGAGTGGCCGCGGTCGCATTACGCGCGTCGAAGTGAGTATTGATGGCGGTACCACGTGGCACGATGCCGAACTGTTGAACACGCCACAGCCCAAGTCGACCGTACGCTTTCAGTACATGTGGAACTGGCAAGGCGCCGAGGCGACGTTGCTGAGTCGCGCCACCGACAGTGCCGGCTACGTGCAGCCCACGCGCACCGCGATGGTCGCCGAGCGCGGCGAGTATACCGACTATCACTACAATCAGATCATCGGCTGGAAGGTCGATCGCAGCGGAGCCGTCACGTTCCACGGAGAGACCTGATCATGCGTATTGCAGCAGCACTGGTAGCGGTGGCCTGTCTCGCGGCCTGTGGCGGTGGCGCGAAGGCGGCCGCCGACGCCACGAATGCGTCGTTTGCATCCTACGATGCCGGCGCGGTCCCGGGTGGGCCTGGCGCCAAGGCGTCATATGGGTTGGGCCATGCGGCCGCCGATTCGGCGATCGCGGCGATGAACCAGGACATCGGGCAGGATGGCACCGAGCTTCCTGCCGGCAGCGGCACGGTGGCGCGCGGTGTCGTGGTCTACGCGGCACAATGTGCGCAGTGTCACGGCGCGAAAGGCGAGGGACTGCCCACTTTCCCCAAGTTGGTGGGTCGTGATTCTGCCGGGGCGCCCACGCCGGAGTTTCAGTTCGCCACGACGAACAAGACCAAGACGATCGGCAACTACTGGCCGCATGCCACGACCGTGTTCGATTACATCAAGCGGGCGATGCCGTTTGCTGCACCGGGCTCGATGTCCGACGATGACGTGTACGCCGTGACCGCGTACTTGCTGTCGGCCAATGCCATCATCCCCGATACGGCCACGCTCGATGCCGCCGCACTTCGCGCCGTGCGCATGCCGGCGCGCGACAAGTTCGTGCCGGATAACCGCCAACCCAACGCCGCCGCGAGATAGTGAAACACCGCGTGAAGCGCGCCCCCGCCCCTGCCGTCGCGCATCACCGGCGAGGCATCACGGCGCGCTTCGCGGCGATGCGGGTGGCGGGAGCCGGCGCGTTGGCGTCGCTCCTCGCTGTACTCGGGCCGGGGCTGCTGGCGGGGCTCTCCGATGACGATCCGGCTGGCATCACGACGTACTCGATTCTCGGCACCGAGCATGGCTATCGGCTGCTCTGGATCATTCCGGCGTCCACGATCCTGTTGGTGCAGTTCCACCTCGTGGCGGTACGCCTCGGCGCGGCCACCGGCAAAGGCTTGGTGGCGTTGGTGCGCGAGCGGTGGGGGCGCACGTGGGGGTACGCCGCTGTGCTCGGGCTGCTGTTCGCCAACTTCGGCACGATCTGCGCCGAATACGCCGGTGTCGCCGCGGCCGGATCGCTGATCGGTCTCCCGGCGTGGCTCAGCGCGATCGCTGCGGGGACACTGATCACGCTGGTGGTGGTGCTGGGTTCGTTCGCGCGCGTGGAGAAGGTGTTGCTGGTCATCTCGGCCACCCTCGCGTTGTACGTGGTGGACGGCATTCTCGCCGGACCGGTGTGGTCCGAGGTCGCGTACGGATCCGTCGTGCCGCGCCTGCCCATCAACCGCGATGGCTGGATCGCCCTCGCGGCGTCGCTCGGCACGACACTCGCGCCGTGGGGGTTGGCGTTCATTCAGTCGTACGCCGTGGACAAGAAGATCACGATGGCGTCGCTCCGCTGGGAAAGGGTGGACGTGATCGTGGGCTCCGTACTGACCGGCGTGGTTGGGCTCGCGATCGCCGTGGCCTGTGCCGCCACGTTGCACCAAGCCGGGGTGCACATCGAGAGTGCGGGCGATGCGGCTGCGGCACTACGTCCGCTGGCGGGCTCGTTCGCGACGCTGTTCTTCGGGGTCGGACTCCTGGGCTCGTCCTTGTTGGCGGCGGCGATCGTGCCGATTGCGACGTCGTACTCGATTGCCGAAGGGGTCGGTGAGCCCGCGTCGCTCGATCTCGACGCCAAGCATTTTCATTGGTTCTACGCAGCCTTCGTGGGACTCACGGTGGCGGGCGTCAGCGTGGTCGCGTTACCGGGACTCCCGCTCATCTCGCTGATCTACAGCAGTCAGGTATTGAACGCGGCCGTGTTGCCGCTGCATCTCATGGCGTTGCTGCTGTTGGCGGGGAACACGGACATTATGGGAGACGCGCGCTTGTCCGTCGGCGCGCAAGTCCGTGGTTGGATCAGCTTTGCGCTCGTGCTGGCATGTCTCGGCGGCCTGACGTGGAGCTGGATCGGCTAGCGCGGCGTGGTCGTCACTCTCCCCCACGTCGCAGGAGAAGTACGGCATGGTGGGATCAGTCAGCTGGGTGTTGGAGCTGCAAGGGCAGGAGGGTCGCTCGGACGAACTCCGCAGGACGGAAAGGCCTGTCAGGGAAACACCGGTTACGGGGGCACATCGGCGGGCCCACCGTGACGGGACCTATGGATACCGGATTGCGTCGGACTCTCGGAGCCTTTGCGGCAGTGGTCTCGCTGGTTGGGGCGGCGGCGACGCTGGGCGGCACGCCCACGTCGGTGCCGCGGCGGTCACGCGTGGCGGCCCTCGCCACGCGCGACCCCATCGCTCGGTTGCAGGCGCAGCTCGATGCCGGTGAAGTCACGCTGGCCTATGACTCACTGCTGGGCTACCTGCCGGCGTTGCTCAAGACACTCCGTATCCCGGTGTCGTCGCAGGGGCTCGTGTTCTCGCGCACCAGCCTGCAGACCGACAAGATCACACCGTGGTCGCCGCGTGCGATCTACTTCAACGACGACGTCTACATCGGCTACGTACAGGAGAGCACGTTCCTCGAGGTCGCCGCCGTCGATCCGGTTCGCGGAGCGGTGTTTTACACGTTGAGTCAGGAGCCCCGTGCCCGTCCCGTGTTCTCACGTGAGACAACCACGTGCCTCATGTGCCACCAGTCGCGCTCGGCGACCGGAGGCGTGCCGGGGTTTATGGTGATCTCGACACTCACCGATCGATACGGCTATCCCATCGTCGGCGTGCATGAGGGCAGCACCACCGACGCTACCCCCGTGACGCAGCGCTTCGCGGGCTGGTATGTGACCGGGTCTGCCGGTCCCGCCGGGCATGCTGGCAACGTGTACTCGCCGAAGTTGGCGCACGAGATCACTGACAAGCCGGCGTATCGCGCGCAGCTCGACATGCACGCCGAGAGCGCGCGCACCGATCTCGCCGGCAAGTTCGATCCCGCGCCATACCTCTCGACGCACAGTGACATTGCGGCGCTGATGGTGCTGGTGCATCAAACCGTCGTACATAACCTCATCACGGCCGTGCACGAATCGGCGCCCGATGCGGTGTTTGAAGACTCCATGGCGCTGGTCACTGGCCGCGACACCACGTTGCGTGCGCAGCGTGGAGGCGGGCCCGCTTCCCAGCTACGCCGCGACGTGGAGAAACTCGTGCGGGCGATGCTGTTCGTGGGCGAAGCGACACTCGACGGCCCGGTGAAAGGCACCACTACCTACGCGCAGGACTTCGCGAAATCGGGGCCGCGTGATGCGAAGGGACGGTCGTTGCGGGATCTCGATCTCGAGACGCGCCTCTTCAGGTATCCGCTGAGCTTCCTGATCTATTCTGATAGCTTCAATGCGCTGCCAGAGCTGGCCAAGCACGAAGTCTATCGGCAGCTGCACGACGTGCTGACCGGTGCCGATCCGAGTACGGAGTTCAAGCAGCTGCTTGCGAGCGATCGCACGGCCATTCTGGACATCCTGCACGCGACCAAGCCCGACTTTCCGCGCTAGTGCAACAGCGCTAGTGCAAGAGCGCTCGTGCAAGAGCGTCAGTGCGTGAGCCCGTACATCACGTAGTTCGTGGCGAACTTGTACGCGTCGTTGGAGAAGTTCACGGGATACCAGCCTTCCCCCGACCACTCCATGTAATCGCCGATGTCGTTGTTGTAG
>CAIUOO010000260.1 GCA_903900795.1 uncultured Gemmatimonadota bacterium
GACAAGCTGGCCAGCGACTTCGGCAGCTGGAAGACGCCGTGGGGGGAGATCAACCGCTTCCAGCGGCTCGATGGACGCATCTCGGCCGTCTACGACGATGCGAAGCCGAGCATCCCGGTGCCGTTCACGACGTCGAACTGGGGATCGCTGGCGGCGTTCTCGCAGAATGGCGTGCGCGCCACGAAGCGCATCTACGGCAACCGCGGCAACAGCTTCATCGCGGCGGTGGAGTTCGGGCCGCGTCTCGTGGCCAAGACGTCGCTCGCCGGCGGTGTGAGCGGCGACCCGGCGTCGCCGTATTTCATGAACCAGGCCGAGGACTACGCGAAGGGGCTGTTCAAGACGGTCAATTATTATCGCGACGACGTGGAGAAGAACGCCAAGCGGACGTACCACCCGGGGCAGTGACGGTGGTGACCGCCGCGCCGCTACGCCCTGCGGCCGCGATCGACTTCGGCGCGAGCAACACCGACATCGTCGTGCGCGACGGCGGTTCGACGCGGCATTGGACGCTGCCGACCGACGGGCAGCCCGATGAAGCGCGCGTGCGGCACGTGCTCCATGCGGGCGGCGTGTCGGCGCGCGATGTCGAGTGGATTGCGGTGACCGGCGGCAACCGTGCGCTGCTGCCGTCGGCTATCGACGGTCGGGTGTTGCATCGCGTGGATGAAGTGCGGGCGATCGGGCGCGGCGGTCTCGCGCTGGCGCAGCTTGAATCGGCGCTGGTGACCAGTGCCGGATCGGGAACGGCGTGCGTGGCGGCAACGGGGGAGGGGGCCCACCATGTGACCGGCACCGGCGTGGGCGGTGGCACGCTCGTGGGACTGGGCCGATTGCTCCTCGACACTGTGGATCCGCGCGAGATCGATGCGTTGGCGCAGTGCGGCACGGATACGACGCACAATCTCACCATTGCTGAAGTGCTGGGCGGCGCGATCGGCAGTTTGCCGCCCGAAACGACGGCGGTGAACTTCGGGCGCGTGGCCCGGCATCCGGTGGAGGCGTCGCGCGAAGATACGGCAGCGGCGCTGGTCAACATGGTGGGGCAGGTCATCGCCGTGATCGCGATCAATGCGGCCCGGGCGCAGCAGATGCCGCACGTGGTGATCGTGGGCCACCTGTCGGATCTCGCAAGCATCCGTCGCACGTTCGGGCTCGTGGCCAAGTTTTACGGCACCACGATTCTCACGCCCGACGCGGGTGGCTCAGCGACGGCACTCGGCGCTCTGCTGTCCGCTGAGCAGTTGCTGCGCACGGGCGCGTGACCGCCGTGCCCGTGCGCGACAGCAGCCGACGTGCGACGGTACTTCTCACGATGTGCTTACGCTTCGGCACCGTCGCCCCCGAGCGCTCCGCAAGGCATGCCCCAGTCGCGCTGGATCACCGTTGCCCAATCGCGATGGGCACATAGCCGCGACCCAGTTCGGCGGGCGGCGTGACCAGAATGCCCGGATCGAACGAGGCCAGCCGCCCGCCCGTGGGTGGCGCAATCGTCAGACCGTTGACGCCCTGCGCATGCAGCGACTCCGCCCACGTTTGCAATTTCGTGCGGTCCGCCGCGTTCAATCTCAGGTTGACGATGGCTGGCTGATCGATGAAGCGATACCACACGTACTCCACCACGGAGCCGTTGTTGAGCGTCGTGGTAAAGGGGCCTGCCGCCCATCGCGCCGACGACCACGCCGAGGATGGCGTCGTGTTGAGCCTGGGCACCGCGATCTTCGTATTCCGCCGGAACGTTTGGTCGGTCAGCCAGGTGCGACGCGGCACCTCCGAGGCAGGAATGGCCGTCCAGACGCCATTCACCAGTTTGTAGTACTCGGGAAGCGTACCCGCCGTCAACGTGTTCCCCCACTGCAGGCCCCACGCTTGTCCGCCGCCGGATGTCAGAAAGGCACTGCTCCGCACGCCCAGATCCATCGAGGCCGAGGCATCGATAAAGTGTATGCGCTCGCCTTCCGCGCTGTGTTTCGGCTTTCGAATCCCGGACGGATCGGGCTGCGCGACCGGTGCACCGCCATTCACCCACGAACCAACGCTACTCCAGAGCGCCCCCTTCGAGTACGCCTGAAAATCCTGAATCAGCACCGTGCGCTTGTCGTTGTCCACGCCAAACGTGACGCGCGGGACACGACGGTACTCGGTGCCCGCCGAATCTTTTGCCCACATGCCGACGGTGAAGCCCACTTCGAGCGCGATATTTGAGAAGATGGCCGGGCGCGTGTCGAGTCCGTACCCGATACTCCCCGGATTGACCACGTTGATGGCGGTCCAGTACGCCGGCGTAAAGAATCCCACCGCGCCTTTGAAATTCTCGGCGTGCATGAACAGCGTCCAGCTGTTCATCCCTGTCTTGATCCCGTACGGGGACGCATTCGCCGGAATGATGGGAAGCGCAATCCACCCGTAACCAAGCAGCTGCGGAACGGTGGGGGGCTGGATGGTCAGAGACCCCGGTGGCGCGAGCAGTCGATTGCTGAGTTGCGCGAAGTAGAGATAGTTGTCCGGGAGCGGCGCCGACCCGATCGGCAGGTACGCCGGCCCGGCCACGCCGGACTTGTAGCAATTCGCCGTGGCCATGAGCAAATGGTTCGGACCCGCGGTTGGAAACGGCAGGTTCGCCCACGTGCCCACGCCCCCTTCGATGCTCTGAAACGATCCGAGTTCACCGTTGCCGCACGGATTAGCCGGCTGGCGATCCATCACATTGTCGGCGTTCTCGTAGGCGTTCGGTATCAGCCAGTTGCCCGCGCCCAACGACATGAAGGTCTGATCCGGATTTTCGGGATAGACCGCGCTGTAGAGGCTGTATCCCCACCCATACGGCAGGCGACCGGGCACTTCATCCGCGTAGGACTTGAAGTAGCCGGTGATCCCGTAGCGCGTGGTCTCGGTCGCATTGACGGGGGCCTGCACCGTGATCGTCGCGCTGCCGCTCTTGCCCTCTACCGTAGCTGTGACCGTGGCGCTGCCCGGCAAGACCGCCGTGACGCGACCGGCCGTCGTCACCGTCGCCAGCGTCGTATCGGCGCTGCGCCACGTGACCGCGCGCCCCGTGAGGACATTACCGGCGCTGTCCTTGGCCACTGCGGTCAGCTGCGCCGCCCGATCGACCGTCAACGTGGGCGTGGTCGCGGACACCGTGACCGTGGCCACCGGCGTCATCACCACGGTCACGGTGGCCGTCGCGGCCTTTCCTTCCACGGTGCCGGTGATGGTGGCGTTCCCCACCGCCGCCGCGGTCACGATCCCTTGTGTGCTCACCGTCGCCACGGCGGGCGCTGACGACATCCACGTGGTCGCACGCCCCGTCACCGTTGCGCCCGTGATGTCCTTGCTGGTCACCGCGAGTGGCGTGCTCTCACCAGGGAACACCGAGAACGAGGCCAGCGACATGGCCACGGTTGCCACCGGAATCGGGGCGATACTGATGCTCGTCGATCCCGACTTTCCTTCGCTGGTGGCCGTGATGGTGACCGATTCCGCGCTGCCCCCCCGCACGGCGCCAGCGGTGACGAGTCCGGTCGAGGTCACCGTCGCCGTGGCGTCGTTGGACGAACTCCACGTCACCGCGCGACCCGGCAGCGCGCTGCCGGCGGTACTGAGCACCGTCGGTGAGAGCTGCACCGTCTGACTGTACTGCAGCACCGCTGTCGAGTTGCCGATGGAAACGCTGCCCACACTGACTGGCGCAGTGCCGGCGCCGGTGCCGGGATCGCCGGTGCATGCGCTGAGACCACCGCACACCAGCAGGGTGACGACACGTCGAAAGTACATGGTGGCGAATGGGGCGACGCGTTTGGAAGCACGAGTGTCGTGCCTCCGTAGTTGATCCGGTGGATGATCCGGCGCTGAGGTCGGGCGTTGGGTCAAAATATACGTTCGGTCACGGGGCGCGCGCCTCTCGATGCCTGCTGCCGATCGGCGTGTTGTGATGCGTGACCCGTGGTATTCCGCGGTGCCAGCATTGAGCCTGTTGCTCGTGAACGGATGGATCGTGCCCGCAACACGTTACGTTGTAGGCTCACGTCGGCCTCATCTACTGGCATATGCTGCTGATCTACGGTGCGAACGGATATACCGGCCAGCTGATCGTTGAGGAGTGCGTACGCCGCGGTCTGCGCCCGGTGCTGGCCGGCCGGCGTGCCGAAAGGCTCGCCCCGCTGGCCAGGCAATACGGTCTCGAGGTGCGGGTGGCATCGATTGATGATCCCGCGGCGCTGGCCGCGATGCTCAACGCCATCACGGTGGTCGTGCACGCGGCCGGACCATTCTTCCGCACGTCCGCGCCGATGGTGCGGGCGTGCCTGTCCGCGAAGGTGCACTACCTCGATATCACCGGCGAGATCGCGGTGTTCGAGGCGTGTCGGGCGCAGCATGCACCGGCGCGACAGGCGGGCGTCGTGCTGATACCGGGTGTGGGGTTTGATGTGGTGCCGACAGACTGCGTGGCGGCCCGTCTCGCGGCCGAGCTTCCTGACGCGCAGTTGCTGGAATTGGCGTTCGCTGGCGGCGGGGGCGTGAGTCGAGGGACGCTCAAGACCATGGTGCTGGGTTCGCCGCACGGAGGCGCGATTCGCCAGCACGGCGAGATCACGAAGGTGCCGGTTGCGTGGAAGGCGCAGTCTCTTCCGTTTCGTGACCGGGCACGCCACGCCGTCACCATTCCGTGGGGCGACGTGTCAACTGCCTACTGGTCAACGAAGATTCCGAACATCCACACGTATCTCGCGATGCCGCAGCGCGCCGTACGCATGATGGGTTTCGCGAAGCTCGCCGGCCCGTTGTTGACCATGCCGTTCGTGCAGCGATTCGTTGAAGCACAAATTGACCAGCGGGTCACCGGGCCGACGGCGCCTCTGCGTGATCGTGCGCGCATGCAGGTATGGGGGCGCGTAACACACGCGGACGGACGCGTGATCGACGGTACCGCCGAGACACCCGAAGGGTACCGACTGACCGCGATCGCCGCGGTTGAGAGTGCGCGTCGCGTGCTCGCCGCTGCGCCACCCGCGGGATATCACACACCATCCACGGCGTTTGGCGCTGGGTTTCTCGAGA
>CAIUOO010000261.1 GCA_903900795.1 uncultured Gemmatimonadota bacterium
CTTGAACTGCACGCGCACCGCACCCAGCACCTCGAACAGCTGCACCATCTGCAGGTACTTCGCTTCGGTGTTCGCCATCGTCCCCTGCGCCGCCGGCGAGAGCCACGTGCCGCCGATCTCCACGCGATGGTGCGGGCGCGAGATATCCATCCAACGCGTCGAGCCGATCACAGCGCCCGTCTCGCACGACACGATCGCGAATGGCACCTCATCGCCGCGCGCCGCCTGCTCGGCCGCGTGCGCGAGATAACGTGCCACCGCGTCGGCCGACACCAACGGCGGCTGCACCGTGACACGCCACAACGCGTCGTGATGACCCGCCAACAGCAGGCCGTCCGCGTGTTCAGGACCAAGGGGCTCGAGGCTCACCACACGGCCCGTGAGCGTCACCGCGACCGGCGCGAACGCCGAGGGAAGGCCACTCGGGGCGGGGCCCGATAACGGAGCAGCAGCATGCGACATACCATCATGCTCGTGGCTTCACCGCCGACCGGCAAGGGTCGCCTCACGAGGTCGCCTCACGGGGTCGCCTCGTGAAAACGCCTCATGGGCAAACACGATGCCCCCCTACCCGCCATCCCACCGGAACAGTATTCTCGCCAGTATGCCGTGCCGTCACCGCTCGTTCCGACTTCTTTCGCTGGCCGCCGGCGCCCTCGCACCGCTCGCGACGGTGCAGGCGCAGCCGCTGCCTGCAGCCCGCGTCACGGGCGTGGTCTTCGACAGCCTCGCCATGCAACCGCTGGCCGGCGCGACGGTACAACTGGTTACCACTGAACAGCCGGCACGCATTCGGGCGGTCGCCGCTGACAGTCGCGGACTCTTCCGCTTCGACTCGGTGGCAGTCGGCGTCTATCTGATCGGCTTTCTGCACCCACTCCTCGACAGCCTGGGGGTCGACGGATCGATGGCTCGCGTCGAAATCACCTCGCCCGACCCCGTGGGCGTCACCCTGAGCACGCCGTCGCCCACCACGCTCATCACCACGCGCTGCGGCCCGACGCAGCCGGGCAGACCGCAAGGACTGTTCGTCGGACGCGTCCGAGTCGCGGGGGGTGCGCCGCTCACCACGGCCGCGCGCGTCCGCGCCCAGTACACCCAGTCCATCGCCAGCGAGCGCGGCCTCGAACGACGCACGCCCTCGCAGTTCGGCACGACGGACAGCGATGGGCTGTTCAGCGTCTGCGGCGTGCCGGCGGGCCGCGTGATCAACGTGCGCGCCTTCACGGTCACCGACAGTAGCGGGTTCGTGGAGCTCACCGTCCCGAACGATGGACTCATTCGTCGCGATCTGCTGGTGGGCCAAGCCGCCCGCACGCGCAGCGACACCGGGTCGCGCGGTGAAACCCTGAGTGGTACGGCGCGATTCCGCGGAACCGTGCGCAATGCCACGGGCAATCCCGTCGCCGGAGCACGCGTGGTCGTGCTCGGAACGGCCCGCGAAAACACCTCAGGCAACACCGGACAGGTCACGCTCTCGGCGCTCCCCGAAGGCAGCTATACCCTCGAGACACGCGCCCTCGGCTACCTGCCACTCCGTACCGTGGTCGATCTCGAGAACGGTACGCCAGCGGAGGCTGAGCTCACGCTGGCGGCGCTCCCGGCGGCCGTCGATACCATGCGCGTGCGCGCCGATCGCATGGCCGTCCCGCTCGCGGAGTTCGAACGTCGCCGCAAGCTGGGGTTCGGGCACTTCCTCGACGAAGCGCAGATCACCGCCCGCGCGCCCAACATCGTGGCCGACGTGTTCCGGCAGACCCCGGGCGTCGTCACCATGCCTGGCCAATTCGGTCGCGATCGGGTGTTGCTCCGCGGCACCGGCATGACCGGTGACTGCCCGCCGGCCGTCTTCCTGAACGGCCTGCTCATTCCCAACGAAGACGGCGATCTCGACGCCATCGTCAACGCCCGCGATGTGCGCGCCGTCGAGGTCTATGCGCGGACCGCCAGCGTGCCCCTGCAATTCCAGACGCGCAACGGATGCGGCTCGGTCGTCATCTGGACCGGCGCCCGCAGCGCTCCCGCAAAGAAGTGATGCGCTGGGCGTTCACTTTTGTCGTCGTGCTGGTCGGCCTCCCTGTCACCGGTGCACACGCCCAGCCACTCTCCCCGTTCGCCGCCGCCAAGGCGACCACGTTATTGCGGGAAAAGTATGGATGCCTCGGGTGCCATCGCCTCGGCGAGGAAGGTGGACAGTTGGCACCCGCGTTGCACGATGTCCGCACCCGACGCGACGCCGCGTACATCGCCGCCATCATCCGAAATCCCCAGCAGGCCAGACCGGGAGCCGCCATGCCGCGCACGCGCATGCCCGAAGCCGATCGCGCACTGATCACGCGATTCCTCGGCGGCGAGATCGCGATCCGCGAGATCGCGA
>CAIUOO010000262.1 GCA_903900795.1 uncultured Gemmatimonadota bacterium
ACGCCTCGGCCTCAGTAAGACCGCCGTGGTGGAGCGCGCGTTGGATCAGCTCATCAGTGCATCCGAAGGAGCCGAGCACCAGTCCGAGCGCTTCGAGGCCTTGCTCGCCCAGCTCGACCGTATCGCCGACCGACCGGACGCCTACGATCCGCTGCAATGGGATGAGCGCGGACTGCCGACGTGATCGTTGCTGACACGTCCGCCATCATTGCCGTCGTGTTCGCGGAGCCGGAACGCGAGGCGTTTGTCGACGTGATCCGGCGCGCGCCGCGTGTGCTGGTGAGCACGGTCTCGGTCGTCGAGGCGCGCATGGTGGTCCACGGGAGACGTGGCGAGCGAGCGGTCGTGCTCGTGGACGATCTGCTGCGCTTGCCGATGTTCGAGTTGATTCCGCCGGGGATCGCGGAAATGGACGCCGCCTATGCGGCATTCGTGGCCTTCGGCAAGGGCAGTGGGCATCCTGCCGCACTCAACTTCGGCGACGTATTTGGTTATGCGCTGGCGAAGGTGCGCGGACTGCCGCTGCTGTACAAAGGCGCGGACTTCTCGGAGACCGATATCGCCAGCGCGGCTGCGCTATGGCGATGACTCGCTTGGCGGCCGCCCTTGCTGACCGTTACCGCCACGGTCGCGAAGTCGGCCAAGGGGTATGGCCACCGTGTATCTCGTGCACGACGTCAAGCACGACCGCAACGTGGCCATCAAGGTGCTGCGCGCGCGTCCCGCCAGCACGGCGAGCAGCGGGTCGGCGCGCAGGGTGTCGTGATCATTCAGATCCTCGTAGCCCAGCGCCCCCACGCGCTCCGCCGTGACGGTGATGTAACACACGTGAGGCTCTCTATCCTTTTCTTCGCAATCCCAGGCGGCGCATCACCGCACGTGCAAGATGACGCGGTACATCGGACGCGGCCTCACCGATGGACTCGTGTCCTGACGCAACGGCGCGTGCATAGGCAGCGACACGGCCGGACGCCGGAAGCCGCCAGATCGTCGCGCGCAACCGCCTCGGATGTGTCGTGGATGCCAGCGCAATATGCTCGTGGGTGACAGCGCACTCGGTGGCCGGCAGTTGCCGCCGCGCGTGCACGGCTCGGTCTATCAGCGCGTTCAACGCCTCGAACTGATCGCCGAAACACTCATCATCGTGGACTAGGACACGCCGCAGCGTCGCGGCGCGCGCGCGCGTGACCTCGGGGCTGTCGAGTAATTGAAGCACATAGCTGACATAGTCCGCCTCCGTCCGTTGCCGGACGGCAATCGACGAGACCCGCTGCTGGTTCACACGCAGCGGATTCTCCGATTCGGCAAAGGCGGGTACGGGAAACGCCTCACCGTAGGCCACAGACTCAGTCAGCGCCCCCAGGGAAGGCGTTGGGAAAGACTCCAGGCAAATGTCTGCCGCCTCGAAATACGGCCGTGGATCCGCGACCGGGCCAACGAGCCGCACGCGTCCGGTGTCGCGAATCCTTGAGGGCACGAGCGCACTCTTATCCCCCACGCCGACCACAAGAACGTGAAGGTCGGTCCGGCGTGCCAGCAACAGGCCAAGCGTGGCAAAGAAGTCGGAATCGCCGGACGGCGTGAAGTACGACTCCGCGCCGATTGTCATTGCCACGGGGCATGCAGGCGGGAGGCCGAGCCGTTGCTTGGCGACCCGTTTGTCAATGTCACTCCAGTGCAGGCGGTCCAGCCCCAACGGACCTTCGAGCAGCGCGGTCGCCTGCGGATAACGGTAGCGCCTCGTGAGTTCCCGGAAATAGGGCATCGTGTTGATGATGATGTCGGCGACGCTGCTGCCGAGCGAATAGGCGAAATGGGCGTGATTGAACATCGCGACCGGGCAACCGCCCGGTACCGCATAGGCGAGTACGGGCACGGCATCATCGGGGTGATGATGCAGAATGACGCGATCGCAATCCTGGCTCAGCGAGCGCAACGCGCGTGCTCGTTGGCGAATGTCATCGTTCGGATCGAGACGCGTGATTGGGGCGCGACGGTCTTCGGCGATCGCGGAAAGAAAGTCAGGCACGGGGCCCACCTGCCGCGTAACGACAATGGCGTGCGATGAATGGAGATCGCGCTGCACCCATTTGGCGAGCGCACGCGAATGCCCTCCCGTCAGATACAGCTCCGACGCAACGTGCAAGGTTCGCGTAGCCCCCGCTGCTGTCCGGCGTGCAATCGCCGACGTGGTCCACGGTTCGAGATCTTGCCCCGCCCGAAGCAGGATGTTTTCCACCACGCCATCCGTGAAGCGGCCGGGATGCGCCAACCATGCATAACTGGCGATCTCCTCGGCTCGGCGGAGAACGTCGGGCGCCGCACGCTTCCCGAGCTTGACCAAGTTGTCGAGGAGCAGCCGGTACGCGAAATCGTTGGCCAACAGTTGCTGCTCGGCCGACTTCTCCGAGTGATACCGGTGCCGGGTATGGTGAACGGATGGCATTGGCCCCTCGACACATAAAGGATGTGGATTTCGTCCGCTTGCCCGGGAGGAGTCGGGATAGGAATTTTGGCTCTTCAGGGTTTCGAGTGGGTCCCGGTTCGGCGTGCCGGGGTTCCAGGGCGCATCCGCCGCCGCGACAGGGGATCGCCATCGTGAACGCCCTGCGATGCCGAAACCCGCGCGCGCCGTACATGATCCACGGCCGCTTCGCGGTGAGGCCCACCGTCGCGCTCCGGTGTGCCCCCGACGCCCTTCAGTGTTTGGGGGTGCATCCGCGGTGTCTCGGTGCCCATCCGCGGCGCAGGCGTTTGCCGGGGGTCGGAACAAACACCGTTGCCGCAGATCCGCGCGGATGTGTCGCGGATACGCGGGACGCGGTCATGTAGCGGTGTGCCAACCCACTCTCTTTCCTGAAGAGCCGGAATCTTAATCGGAGCGGGTCGACTATCCGTGAAGTATGCGACGCGACCGCCGCCGCGTTCGTGCGCGGCGGCTAATCCGTCGCGCCGCTGGGACAGCCGCCCACGCCGAAGGTCTACGGCGCGCCGATCCCCCGCGAAAAGCGATCCAGATTGGTGCGCATGCCATTCGTCACGGCGTCCCACACCTGTTCCGGAAAGTCGACCGGTAACATCGTGCTCACCTGAGCAATCGCGCGGGGCACACGTTCCGCGAGGCTCACCATCTCGCTGAACGGGACCTCGCTCCGTTCGGCCACGCATCGCCAGTGTCGCGTGAGAATGCGGTCGATTTCATAGTGCACGTTCTTGCACCGTACGGCCATGGCGAGTTTGGCCTGCTGAAGGGGCAGGTGGTTCGGGCCGACGCCGATGATCGGCCACGCCGACAGCACATCGTAGAGCGGTGTTAGCAGATATCCATCGCGGCGCAGGAACAGCGAGAAGTTCTTCGCATGGCCATCGATGGCCGCCAGCAGCCAGAACGCAAGTTGGGAGAGGACGAACGTGCGCACATCGTCGGCTTCATGGTGCGCGAGGAACGGCAGAGCTTCGATGCGATGGGGCACTACGCGCGCCCTGATGTGCTGCAGCTCGAGGTGAACCAGGAGCGGCAGCGCGCCGGATTCGCGACGAAGGGGCGAGACTGTCTTGCTGACCGGATGGCCGTGGGCGGGCCGGCCGAATCCTCTGACTCGGATCCAGTCCTCCGGGCACGGCGCGAACGTGGGGCATATGGCTCGGCCTGCGACAGAATTTAGAGAAAACTGGTGACAACGAGCGAACGCCGTTGCGCAGACAGTCGACATTAAATGAAATTCATTCCACCTCGTCGTTTGCTCGGCGACGGTTTCAGCCGCTCGATCGAGACATCGTCGGCTTTCTCTTTTCTAGAACTTGATATCCGAATATGACAAAACATTTCCTCCTCGTTCCACTCCTGTTGTGGGCGGGCGCGAGTGCATCGGCGCAGTCAGCGTTTAAGGGCTTCTATGCCACTGCTGGTGTTGGCATGGACACCTTTTCGCCGGCCGCTGACGATGTGACGTTGTCAATCAAAAACGGCCCGCTTGCAGGAACATATGCTCGCACCACGACCTATCCACGGGCAGTCGACTTAACGGGCACATTGTCGGTAGGCTCTCTGTCCGCTATCACGAAGAAGTTCCTACTCGGGATCGGGGTTGAGTACGAGCTGATCGGTTCAGGTACCGATTCGGTGACGACAGTCGGTGCGAGAGGGAACCCTACGTATTCAACATACCGTCAGACGTCCCATTACAATGTCTTCCTTTCTCCCGCGTACGCACTGAGAGAGGACAAGCTGGTGTACGGCAAAATCGGCTATTCCAACAGCACCAGTGAGGCTGATTTCGATGGAGCCGAATCTCCTGAACACATCGCCGAAGGCGCGATTCTCGGCGCTGGGTACCGGCAAATTGTGTCGGGCGGTTTGTTCTTCTTTGGCGAGGCGAACTACTTCCACTACCTGCCAACGGATTACATCGTCACCACTCTCACGAGAGATGGCGTGCTCTACACCTCTGACTCGAAGATTTCCTCGAAGGGCTTCAGTGCGCAGGTCGGTATTGGTTACACGTTGCCGAGAAGCCTCACGGGCAAGTAAACGCACAGCAACGCCGGATGCACGACGGGGTCGAGGATCTGCACCTCGGCCCCTTCGACCTCGCAGAGGACGAGGAGTCGCCCATCCGGCTCGGTCACGAATGACGACGGCGTGAATTCGCCGCGGAAATCGACCCGTTGCTCCACACCGTTGCGTGCTGCCACAAGGTGGAGTAACGTCGGCGACGTCGGATCTCCTTCTCATACGAGCCTAAAATCTTCGGAGCGAGGGCACTCCCGATGGCGCGGCTGACGTATCGCATACCCGCGAACGGTCCCGTCGCCACTGTCCCGCCACACGCCACGAACACGCGGGTGCCGACATCGGGAAAGCGTTTCAAGCACAGCCAATGCAGCGGCTGGAGTACCCGGCGTACCATGCCGAACTGTCGGTGGAGTTGCATTGCCCCTATCGTTGGAAAGGCCAGCGCCTGCTTCGTCGCGACGCCGTATGGCGTCGCCGTATGGCGTCGCCGTATGGCAACGAAGCTTGAGCTGCTCGAGTTTCGCCGTCCTCAGAAGCCAAGAGCGTCACCATCGCCAAACTCACGCTGATCGCCGTGTTCTGGATCGTCACGGCAGCCGCCGTTCTGCGGCCCACGCGCTCGATGCGGGCCGCTTTCTTGGTGACCTTCTTCGCGCTCCTGACGTCGGTCGGACTCGCCAAGTCCGTCGTGTGGCCGTTTTACGCGTGGGACATGTGGCACCTGGTACAGCCTGAACAGTTTGATAATTCGCCGGTCGCTCTGGTGGATGCCAACGGGAAGGAATGGCGCTATGACGTCTCAGCCGTTCCGCCCACGTCGCCATCTATCCTCGAGGAGGCATTCGGCTCTATGCTGTTGGGCCACACGGGCCGGGCGGATACGCTTGCGCATTGGCTGCTTCGACGCGCGAACGTGCTCCGCGATGCACCGGCTGACATCCGTCCTCGGTGGTGGTCTACGGAATTCGGATTTTTGCCAGTGGGGCCGACCGCCCGGGAATCACTCGCCGGTTGGTCCACCGCCAAGGGTCCGCGACCGGCTGAGTTCGTGGAACTCGTCGTGCGACGACGGCGCGTGCATTTTTCCACCCCGTACGCCCCCATTCGGACGAGCACGACCGACGAGCGAAGGTTCCGATGAATCCGTTCGTGAACTACTGGCACACCCCCTATCGTGGCTCGAGTCTGAACTTGGCCGTCGCGAGGGTGCTGGTCTGCGTGTTTGCCGCCTGGAAGGTGCTCGCCTATCCCTTCGCCGGCATCGCCGCGTATCCGCCGTTTCTGATCGGAGGCGCTCCGGAACTGGGCGCGTGGCTGCCGCACTTTGCTTCGTGGGTCGGCTGGGAGCAGGGGGTGGCCGTTGTCTGCCTCGTGGCCTGCGCCGCGGGCCTCGCGCCCGGATTCACCGCCTACGCCGCGGCGTTGCTCGTTTCGCACCTCAGTGCGATCGTCTACCCCGTCTCCTACGAAAAGACGTGGCTGCTGATCGTGTATTTCCTGTTGCTGTACGGCGTCTATCGTCACGAGGATCACTTCGTATTCCGGCGGCGACCGGCTTTCACGCCACGCGATGGTCTGCGGCACGCGGGGGCATCAGACGAACGGACACCGATGCACGCGCTCAAGTGGTTTCTCGTCACCATTGCGACCATATATTTCCTGACCGGTCTCCACAAGCTTTCCGCAGGAGGATGGCACATCGAGTGGACCACGCCCACCAACATGTCGCGGATGCTGGAACGGCGCACGCTGATTCGCGGCGATCCGCTGCCCGGGATGGCGCAGTGGCTCCAACAGCAGCCGTTTCTGATGGGGGCGGCCGGCTGGGGCGCGCTGCTGCTGGAACTCGGTCTGCTGCCCGCCGTGGTCACGAACCGGTTTATGACGCCATGCATACTGGGCTTGGCGGCGATGCATCTGGGCATCTGGGCCACGATGGATCTGAACTACTTCACCGACTTCGGGTGGATGTATCTCGTCTTTGTACCATGGGATCGCCTGCTCGACTCCGCCAAGCGGAAAGGTCGCTGACCCACTTTGTCATGAGCTCCGTTTGCCCCGCGACCGCGTGATCACCATGACGTCGATTGCCACGATGTTTATTTGGAAGAGCGTGTACTGGCCGACGAGTGGCGCTTTCGTTGCGTCAGGATGTGGCGGAATGCGCGCCCGGGCTTCCCGAATCGCCACTGGTACCGCTTCCACCAGATTTCGCGCGCGAACGGGCTCCGCCGCGCAATCTCCAAAAACGCATCGGCCCGCGGGGTCGCGGGATCATTCCACGGCTTCGGCCACGTATAGTGGTTCACGGTCGGTTCACTTGCGGTCGACCCGAATGCCGGCATGAAGTTGAAGCGTTGCGGAAGTCGCAGATAGCGATTGGGCGAGAAGAAAATGTTCATCGGATCCTGCGAGGGAAACGTCACCATCCCCTTCCGCTCCTGCGCGATCCGCGTCAGTTCCTCCGCGACCCGGTTCCGCCGCCAGTATGCGGCGTCGATGAGGAGCAGGCCGTTGTTGAAGTAGTCGTGCTCCTGGGGGATACCCAGCCTGTCCTTGTGCGCCGTGACATCGACGACGGTGTGCAGCCCCATGTCATGGCAACCGGCGATCCCATGGTCACCGACGCCACGCGCGAAGAGCTCGGCAATGTCGACCTCGAAGATGGTATCGACGTCGGCATAGAGGCACAGGTCGTACGCGGGGAACAGATCGGCGATGAAATACCGTGAGAAGATTGCACGTGTCGGGTACCATGAGGTGAGATGGGCATCGAGCTTTCGCTCGAGATCGCCGTGCAGTTCGAGCGACACATGCCGATAGCGCTCGATGGCACGCGCGAGCTTCGTGCGGCGCGCCGGGGAGATGTCATCGGCAAAAAGATGAAAGTGCACCGTCGCGGACGTATGCTCGGCAATCGACATCATCATCGTCGCCGCGAAGCACGCGTATGCATCGTTCGACGCCAAAAACACAGGCAGTGGGTTCATCCAGTAATCACTCGGGTAAGGTGCCCGGCCAGCGACGCGGAACGCATCAGGTCCATAGGGACGTCAGCGTGCGGCCCAGCTTGGCAAGCAGGCGTGACCGCAGTGGCGATGGCCGCCAGCCCGACCAGGCCGTCAGGTCGAGGCATTCGAAGAACTGTGGCGAAAATGGATGGGCCTCGGGTCGTACCCACGGTTTGTCCGCGGTGGTGAAATGCACGATGTGCGGAGCGAAGCGGCAGCGCGCAAGCGACGCGAGGTCGAACGGGCTGTGCGTCCAGTCGGGATACCTAAAGATGTGCGCTCCCTGATTCCAAGCGAGATCCAGCGGGCGCCAGCGACCGTGCAGTGCGACATTCAGTGCATACTGATCCGGCCACAACAGATGCCGCCGGTGCGTCTCGAGACAGTCGAGCGCCCGCTGCGAAATATCGTCGGCCCGCCACCGGTCAAGATCCATGACCAGCACGCCGCTGTTGAAATACGGGTCGCTGGGTGAGAATCCGAGCGCGCGGTAGTTGGGGATGATCGGGTGATCTCCCAGATACAGACGAAAGCGCTCGTAATTCGCGCGCGTCACGCCGCCATCCACCCACGGGCAGCTGACGTCCGGCACCGCGAGGCACGCCGCGTCGTCAAACGGCTCGTCCCAGAGGAGGCCGATGTCGGCGAGCACGAGCAGGTCGGCGTCCAGATACATCACCTTCCCGATGTCGCGGGGCAGGAGCCGTGACACAAACAGGCGCGCGTACATGGCCCGGGAAAAGTGAGCCATGACGGGAAACGCCCGCAATTCGTGACGATCGACGTGATACCAGACGACGTGCAGGCGGTCATCGCGCCAAGACGCCTGCAGGCGCGCCTTATCACCGTCGGGAATCCCGCAGTCGAGCAGATGGAGTGCGACGCATCTGCCGGGAGCCAGCGTGCGGAGTATGGACCGCACGGTCACGGCAAGCGGCATCGCGAAACGCCGGTCCGCGGCCATCGCGATGTGGATCGTATCCACGCTTATGCGAGCAAGATGGTCACGGGCCATGTTCGAGCAACGTGGAATCTACGCAAACGATCGGGACACCAGGTGACGCCGCGAACACGTCGGGGATTTCTTTCGCGTTCATCCCGTGGACGTCATGATCTCGATGTCAAATTGGTTGAGCGACCTCGCGGAAGTGCTTCGC
Organism: uncultured Gemmatimonadota bacterium; assembly: GCA_903900795.1. Classification (GTDB taxonomy): domain Bacteria; phylum Gemmatimonadota; class Gemmatimonadetes; order Gemmatimonadales; family Gemmatimonadaceae; genus Gemmatimonas. The sequence continues at coordinate 8,685 of CAIUOO010000262.1, forward strand.
GACGAATGCAATATCTTCGGGTGTAATCTTCGCGTGGTTCGGAAGATAGAGTCCAAAATCGTGCACCTTGTCGGCCACGGGCAAGTGCATGACGCCGTACTTCTTGATCCAAAACGGTTGGCGCCCCATTGATCCGCAGACCAGCGGACGACACTCGATGCCATGAGCGACGAGATGATTGGCCGTCTCGAGGCGATTCCTGGCGTAGGTACCGAAGGCAAAGCTGGAGATGGGGCCGCCCTCGCTGGACTGCGACCAGAATTCCGGCAGCGCCTGACGATAGAGCTCGAAATTGCGGGCACGGATTCTGGTGATTTCGGGCAGGCGCCCCAGCTGAAGCCGGCCGAGGTAGGCGTTGAGGTCAGTCGATCGCAAGTTGTAGCCGGCGTAGTAAAAGCTGTAGAACTCGCGAAATTCGTCGATCTGAAATTCTTCCTTCCACGCAAGCCGGTCAGCCTCCGGCACATCGCGCGACCAGCCGTGCGAGCGGATGGCGAGCATCACGCTGTACAACGTGTCGTCGCTGGTCGTGATGGCTCCGCCTTCGATGGTCGAGATGTGGTGGCCGTAGTAAAAGGAGAACGAGCCGGCCAGCGAGAGCGCGCCGACCTTGATGCCCTTGTATTCCGAGCCAAGAGCTTCGCAGGCATCCTCGATGACCAGGCATCCGTGCGAGGCGCAGAGGCGGCGGATGGCATCCATTTGGTTCGGATGGCCGAGGATGTGGACCAGAATGAGCAGCGCGGGCTGCTCGTTTTTCAGGAGTTGCTCGAGGTGGTCGAGGTCGACTCCAAGGTCGTTGGGGTCGGAATCGCAGAGAAAACATTCGAAGGCCAACTGAATGAACGGCGAGAGCGTCGTGACCCACGAGACAGCCGGAACGATGACCTTTTTGTTCCTCAGGTAGCCAGCCTCGAGGAGGCTGAAGGCCATGAGCAGATTCGCGGATGATCCGCTGTTCACCATGATGCTGTACTTCGTGCCAATGTAGGCGGCGAATTCCGCTTCAAACTCGCGTGTGATCGGGCCCTTGGTGACCTGATGCCCCTCCTTCAGCCAATCGGCGAGGGACGCCATCTCTTCGACGGAGATGGTGTTGTCGGCGAGCTTGACGATACGACTATTCATGCGAATTGCAGCGGCGCTTTTGGTGGTATCGTCGATAACACAGATCTTCGACGTTCGTACACGGAATCCATCCGACCAGCAGGTGATTCATGACGACCTTGCGGCGCCGCACGGTCGCACCCGTGGAGACCAGGCCATTGATTGCACGAGACATGAAGCGGCGAACCGACTAGACGCTGGTTGGGCCGATGCAATGCGCCAGGGGAGCATGCGGGCGCGATGGCACGTGCGATGACGATCGAAAATCGTGGTGTGGTCAGGAAACATGAATATGACGCAGGCGGCAGCGGTCAGCAATTTCGCGTCGCACTTCGCCGCACCGATGTATCAGAGGGCCGTGAGCCGCTTGCGCTACGATGCTGTCGATCGCATCTGCCAGGAATGCTTCACCAATGAGGATCACACCGCGTCCAGCAACGCCACCTGCCGATCGATACGCGTCCTGGTGAACGCGGAGGCCCGCGGCAGGATCGCCCGGTCGAATGGCAGGAGTCTGATTTTGGCGACCGCTCATGTCCTCGGGATTACCAGAGCCTGCCGGCCATCGACCGGATCATGCGGGCAAGCCCGCTCTTCAAACCGGTTTCGTTCGTCTTCGATGTCCCGCGCCCGACAATCTCCTGTCCGAGTGTCTCCGCCAGCACATCCATCTGCGCCTCGGTAAACCCCATGACTCGGCCCGGCACGCCATCCCCATCCTCGATGAGTATTGGTTCGTCCGTTCCATAGCGTTCGGAGGGCGGCAGGAGTTGGTTGATCGTCAACTCGATCGGAGCGACCAGGGCGCGGTATTGTTCGTACTCCTCTCGCGTGATCCTCGGGGGGCCGGATGGATGCAGTGGCAGCCTCTCGCAGAGCGCGTCCCCCACCAGTCCCTTGCGGGCGGAACCGAGCACGGCATTGAGGCGTCGTATCAGGGCGAGCTCGGCCTCGTCAAGAGAGCGGTTCACGCGGGCCACTGGCGGAGGCACGAGTGTTTCCGGGTCGATGCCGCATGCCCCGGCAAATACGTCGAGCAGATGGTCCGAATGGCGGCTGTAGTTGAAGACCACGATGCGACAACCTGCGCGTTCGGCCGCCTGTAACACCTGCAGCACGCGAAGCGGGTGTCGGTCCTCAGCGAGATACTTCCCGAGCGACTCGGTGCAACCACCCCGTTTGACCGCTTGCCCATACGAGGAGATCGTGTACGCCAGGAACTCGCGGGTGAACAGAATCACCGTCACGTCGAACGACTTCTGCAGTGTGGCCAGCGATTCGCCGTCAGCGGCGATGCGACCGAACACCCATTCGCTCGAGAACAGCAGGTGCCCTGCTTTGGCGTGGCGATCGGCTACCTCGGTGACAGTGTGCACGAAGGTCTTGGCGTGCCCGAGATTTCCACTGGTGACGTAGCCCTGCTTCGCCCGGGCAAACGGCCTCAGTTCCGGATACTCGATGCCCGCTTCCCGCAGACGCTCGGCGCTTAACGCCAAGCTGGATTGGATATAGCTCGAACCCGTCTTGCCATGGCCAATGTGTAGCGTGACTTGCTGACGTTCACAACCCATCTCCCTGGCACCTCCCGCCTGGTGTTGCCGAGAACCGACCTCACGTCACCCCAAGGTGTGAAGCACCCGTTTTGTCAGTCAGTGGTTTGACAGTGTAACACCGTTTCTCTGCTGCTGTCGTTGTCCTCCACATGAAATGCTTCGCTGGTGCGTGGTGCGTCGTCGAGGCTGAAGAACCAAAGTTCGTTCAGGGATTCGTCCGGCCGTCGTCCGTTGACGCTTTCGTTGACACCGTACTGCACCGGGTTGGCCGGCTCGAGGCATTGCAACGTCACCCCGTACTTGTCGGCCCAGCGCTCGAGTGCTTCGCCCCCAAAGGCCGGAAGGATTTCGTGACGCCGATGCGTTACGCGACCGCGCGACGACGTGCGGCAGTTGCGATACCGACGAGACCCGCGGCGACGAGCGCCACAGAGCCGGGCTCAGGAACCGTGGTTGCCGGAGCCGTGTCGAAGCCGGTGACGAGTGCAGCGCAATCCGCCCCGCCCCCGAGGTTGTCGTAGGCGCGACCCATCTGGCCGCAGGAATCATCCATATCGAGATACGAAACTTTCCCCTGCGGGTTCGCACTCGTCACGCTGACGTTCATCAACAATCCGCCCTGCGACGGATCATACGTGAAAGGCGTGGTGTTCAGATGGAGGGCAATCGGGCTGCCGATCAGGCCGCTCACCGTGCCGCTAAACACCTGCTGATTGTTGCCGCCCACTGCCACCGGTCCAACACCCCCGAGGAATGCTGCGAGGCTGGTGCTCACAGTCGACAGGCTGATGGAGTACGTACTGCCGTCGAAGCTCTGGCCAGGACTGTGGTATCCTGTTCTGGCAAAGAAGTAGATGCCGCTGATAGAGATGGGCCCGGCACCGAACGCACTTGCGTCATAGTACTGCTGAAACTGTGTGCCGCCTTCCCCGGCGAAGCAGATGAACGGATAGCATATGGCCGAGGTTGCAGATGGCGGAGCATAGTCAATCAGATGGAGAGGTAGTTGGGCAGTGTACGTTTCAATCACCGTTACTGGCACACCTCATGCCTGATCAATCGCGCGCAATCTGGCCGCACTCGGAATCGGCAAAGCCTTCAACCGTAACGACATAGCAACTCACATTTCCGTGTTACCAGCCGAGGCTCATACAAGGCCGTCCTCGCCACGCAACACTACGTTGCGTAAGTGCAATATCGACAACGTTGGACCGACGGGATCCCGCCTGCTCGCCCTACACACGCTCTACTGCGTGTAGTCGTCCGGATGCATCGGACGATCCCACAGAGCGTCGACGACGCACTTGGGCGACGCGCGATTCGCATTGAGCGCCATGTCCCGACGGCGTGCCGTCGTCGTCAGTAGCCGCGCGTGCGGTCGACTACCCACGTGGGTAGTGCACCACGCTCGAGTGCCTCGAGACACTCGAGAAACCCATGCGCGGCGCCGTCGATGGTGGTGAGTCCGGAAATGTGCGGCGACACCATCACGCGTGGATCACTCCACAACGTCGAGTCGGCCGGCAGCGGTTCGGTGGCGAAGACATCGAGCGCCGCCGCGCGCAGCCAGCCGTGGTCGAGTGCTTCGGGGAGCGCGGCCTCTTCAACCACCGAGCCGCGGCCGGCGTTTAAGAGCACGGCACCCTGACAGCGCGACAGCACGTCGTGCGAAATAAGCCCGCGCGACGCCGGGGTATCGGGGACAGCCACCACGATCCAGTCGGCGTCGCCGACGAGGTTGGCAAGCTCGCTTGCGGGGTGCACCGCACTGAACGCCGCGCTGTTTGCCGTGCCACTGCGCGACACGCCGGTCACGTGTACGCCCAGCGCATGCAGCGACGCCGCGATGGCGCGGCCGATATCCCCCGTGCCGACCACGAGGGCACGCGTGCCCGCCACGCGCGCGATGTCACGCGGCGCCCAACGGCGCTCGCGTTGTGCTTCGGCCAGCTCCAGCAGCTGCAGCTGAATCGCGAAGATGCGCGACACCGCCCACTCGGCGATCATCGGACCGAACGACTCGGGGCTGCGGGTGAGCAGGATGGACGGATCGAGATTGGACGCCATCCACGAATCGACGCCGGCACCGGTGCACTGGATCCAGCGCACGTTGCCCATATCGGACACCGACGGCGGTCGCTTGAAGCCGATATACGCCTCGGCCCAGGCCAGATCGTCCGCCGTGATGTCGGTGAACACCTTGCCGCGCAGCTCGAGGTCGGGGCGACGCGCGCGAATGGATTCGGCGATCCCCACGTGGGCGTTGGCGCCGATGGCGATACGTCGCGGAGCGAACGGGAGCGGGAAAGTCATCAAGCGGCCTGACGTTGAGTGGGAGACGAACCGATGGCATCACCGACGGCGTTGCAGGCGAGCACGGTGGCAAAGATGAACAGACCGGGGAAGATCGCGAGCCACGGTTCGCTGGTCATCGCCGTTTGCGCCTGGTACAGCATGTTGCCCCAGCTGGCGGTGGGTGGCTGCACGCCCACGCCGAAGAAGCTCATCGTGCTTTCCAGCAGGATGCCGCGACCAATGGCGAGCGTGGTGGCGACCGTGGCGGCGGGGATGATACCGGGAACGATATGGCGCACGATGACGCCCAGCGGATTGGCGCCGATGGCCCGCGCCGCCTGCACGAAATCGAGCGACGACAACGACTGCACTTCGGCCCGCACCACGCGGGCGGTTTCCATCCATCCGGCCGCTGCCACCAACAGGATCAGCATGGGCACGCCGGGCTGCAAGACGGCGGCGCCGAGCATGAGTAGCGGGAGGCGCGGAATGGCGAGCATGGCGTCGGTGGCGCGCATGAGTGCGTCGTCAACCCAACGACCCGCGTATCCAGCCACGGCGCCCACCGCCACGCCGATCGCCGCGCTCATGAGTGCGGAGAGCACACCGATGGCGAGCGAGACGCGCGCACCCACCAGCACCCGCGTGAGGACGTCGCGCCCGAGTTCATCGGTGCCGAACCAGTGTACCATCGACGGCGCCGCGCGTCGATTGGCGAGATCGAGCGCGTCGGCGGCGAAGGGCGCCAGAGACGGCGCCAACAGCGACGCTACCACGAGGGTGGCGAGAAAGAGCAGGCCGCCGCGCGGCCCGGCCTTCATGCCGCGCCCCGCGTGCGTGGGTCGATGGCACGCACCGCGATATCAGCCAGCAGATTCAGCACCATGACGGCGACGGCGCCACACATGAGGAACGCCATCAGCACCGGATAATCGCGTTTCACCAGCGATTCCGTGAACAGGCTGCCCACGCCGGGCCACGCGAACACACTTTCGGTGACCACGGCACCGGACGCCATCATGGCGGCGTCGAGCAGCACCACGGTCACGAACGGGCCCAGCGCATTCGGCAGGGCATGACGCAACAACACGCCGCGCTCGGAGACGCCGCGGACACGCGCCGCATTCATGAACGGCCGGCCAATGGTTTCGCGCATGGCCCGACGCAAATAACGCGACCATGCGGCGGCTTGCACGGCGGCCAGCACTAGCACCGGTAGCACGAGATGCGCGATACGGTCGGCGAACGAACTGGCACCGAACGACGCACGACCCGACGACGGCAGCCACCCCAGCGTAATCGCGAACACCAACTGCAACAGCAAGCCGAACCAGAATACCGGCAGCGAGATGCCCGCCACGGCGCCAAATGAGGTGACGCGATCGAACAGGCGATGCACCGACGCCAGCACACCGACGGGCAGCGCCACGCAGAGCGCCAGCAGGGTGCTTGCGCCAACCAGTTCGAGCGTCGCGGGCACACGCTCGAGCACACGGTCGAGCACAGGACGACCGTCGGCGAAGCTGTATCCCCAGTCGCCGCGCACGAACGCCCATAGCCACGACGCGTATTGCGCCGTCAGTGGACGATCGAGTCCCATGGCGGCCCGCAGGCGTTCGATGTCCTGCGGGCGCACATTCGGATTCTCGAGATACGCCGCCAGCGGACCGCCGGGTACAGCCTGCAGCAGCGCGAAGACCAGCCCCGAGATGAGGACCAGCAGCGGAACACTCTGCAGTACTCGCCGCACGATCAGGCCACGCATCGTGGCCGCGATCACGGCGTGCCGATCTCCCACTGGTACACGTTCCAGAACGGACCGGCGTTGGTTGGATTGCCGGTAAAGCCTTTCAAGGACCGCGGCACGGCATCGACCTTGGCCGTATTGTAGAGCACGATCTCCGGGGCGAGCGCGGCGATCCGACGCTGCGCGTCACGCAGCAGTTCATTGCGCTGCGCGACGTCGGCGGTGCGATCGGAGCGATACAGCAGCGCCGACAATTCGGCGTCGTTCACGTAGTTGATGTTGCGGCCGGCCGGCGGCGTACGATCGCCGGCAAAGAACAGCGTGAGCTCCGGATCGGCGCCCATCTGCCACCAGTGCAACATCGCGTCGAAGTCGCCACTGAACCACACACTGCTGATGGTCGTGCCATCGAGCAGCTTCACCGTCATGTCGGCGCCGACGTCGCGAAACGCCTGTTGCAATGCCTGTGACACGTTCTCGCGAATCGCAAAGCCCGACTGCGTAATGAGCGTGAAGGCGAGGCGCTTGCCGTTCTTCATGCGGATGCTATCGGCGCCGGGCACCCAGCCCGCTTCGGTGAGCAGCGTGCGTGCGCGCGCGGGATCGAAGCCGTACGATTGCACCGTCGGCTCGTAAGCGGCGGAAAGCGGCTGAATCGGACCGTTCACGACGGATACCTGGCCGTCAAGAATGGTGCGCACGAGCAGATCGCGATTGACTGCGTGGGCCAGGGCCTGCCGCACTTTCACGTCGGAGAACGGCGTGAAATGCTTCTGGTTGAGCGTGACGTGTTCGTAGCCGTTGCCGACCACCCGGTTCATCCGCAGACCAGCGATAGCCTCCAACTCGCGCACCTTGTCCCACGCCACCAACGCCACCATGTGCACTTCCCCCGACTTGAGGAGATTGATGCGCGTGGTGGTGTTCGTGAGGAAGCGGAAGAGCAGCTGCTTGATTTTGGGATACTCCGGGCCACGCCAGTAGCCTTCGGCGCGCTCGAGCAGGATGTACTCGCCCGTCTTCCACTCCTTCACCCTGTATGGGCCAGTGCCGAGTGGTGCGCGATTGTAGTCGTTGGCGGTGTTGAGATCGCGACCCTCGAGCACATGCTTGGGCAGCGTGCCGCGCACGAACTGGAGCTGATAGGGCGCGTACACCTCCTTGTAATGCACGACGGCCGTGAGCGAATCGGGCGTATCCACCGAGGCGATGCGGTCAAAGCCATCGACGCTCTCGGGCTTCCAATCACCCCTATTGATCGCATCCACGGTGAACTTCACGTCGGCCGACGTATGCGGTACGCCGTCGTGCCACTTCACGCCCGGGCGGAGCTTCCACGTGACATCCATGCCACCATCGGCACGCACGACCACACCGCCATTCTCCGTGGTCGGAATTTCGGCCGCGAGCACGGGGACGATCTTCATCTCCTCATCGTTGCTGACGAGGCCTTCCACCACACCCGCCTGAATATCCTCGAGAATGTGCGTGGCATAACGGTTCATCGTGTCGGGCTCGCGATCGTAGCCCACGATGAGCAGGTCATTTGACGGCCCGGTGCGGGTCGTCTCTCCGCCGCAGGCCGCGAGTGACGTACCGAACGCGGCGGCAACGCCAAAGGCCGACAAACGAGACGAGCGTACGGTCCAGCGCATCATGACGTTGCCGTGAGAAGTCGCGCCGCCAGCGCCACGGGAATCGATCCCCGGCTCAACAGCGCATCGTGAAAGTGCCGAGGTGAGTAGTCTGCCCGCTGGCGCATCGTGTCCCGCAAATCGAGAATGCCCTGCGTTCCCAGCCAGTACATCACGGCAGTGCAGGGGAACATCGAGTTCTTGGTGGCCTCGCCGATGGCGACGGCCTCGGGCATGCCAACTTCGTGAACGTAGTACGCTACCGCTTTGGCGAAGCTGAACTCGCCCGTGTGCAGCCGGATGTCGACGATGGCGCGCGCCAGCATGCGCACGCGACTCTGCTGTTCCGCGGCGCGCTCGAGCGGCGTGAGAAATCCGAGTTCGTCGGCGAGTTCGGTGGCGTAGCACGCCCACCCCTCGGCCATCGAGCCGCCCAGAAACATCCCGATGCGGCTTGCGCAGTCCACCGCGGCGATTTTTCCAATCCGTGAGTGCGACATGTGCGTGGCATGGCCGTTCTGCACATGATGGCCGAGCGCGCCATGATGCACGACGTGATTGAGCGTGATGGTGCTGTGATTCCACGCCTTCAGGCGGCGTTCGCGCTCATCGGGTGCAATCGTGTCGTCCACCGGCGTCACGAGATACCGATGCTCGGGGCGAGGCTCGTACGGTGCAGGCGAGCGGTAGAACAGGAAATAGAGCTGCGGCGCGATGTCGCGGGCCCACAAGGGAATGGGCACGTAGCGCAACGGCCAGTCGGGCCACCCCACCTGATCGTGCTGGGCTGCGAGCGCCCGGCACGCTTCGAATTGCGACGTGAAGGTGGCGAGGTACTCCGTTTCGGTGGGGCGATCGTCGGCGAGCCTGGCACCGAGCGCTTCCGGCGAGCCGGCGACCTCGGTCGCGAGCGCGTGGAAACGCGCCTTGGCCGCGGGCATCTCACCGAGCACACGCTGCAGCAGCGCGCTAGACGACTGCGCACAGAAGTGCCCACGCTGCAGTAAGATGTCGTAGGCCTCGCCGCCAATGGCGTAGCCCGCGTCGACATCGCGTGGTAACAGGTAGAGCCAGTGGGCCGCGACGTCGAACGCCTGCGCCGCATCGGCGGCGGCTTCGTTCAGCGACTGCCGCTCCGCGTCGGTGACCCCGTGCTCAGTGCACCACAGGCGCAACTGGCCCCGCAGGAACGCGGCGAACACGCGTGCTTCGCGAGTGGCCCGGTCGATCCAGATGGCGGGCACCGGTTCGGTGAGCGCGGTGGGCATCGCCCCGAGGAACGTGGGGATCGCGCGGAGTCTCGATTTGATGGAGGCGGTGCAGGCCTCGATCGGCTGTGTGGGGCGCAGCAGCAACGACACCACGCTGAAGATCGCTTCGCCGGTCCAGAGCGCCGGATTTCGATCGTGGAAGAAGCGACTCTGCGTTTCGAGGATGCGCACATCGATGTTCGCACGCGCCAGCTCGGCGTCGAGCGCGTCGATGTCGGTGGCGAGGGCGGCGTCACCGTTCGGCGGAAACGCGCTGAACAGCGCATCGTGCAGTTCGGCCAACTCCGCCACGTCAGTGTCACGCGCCGCGCGCGACCAGTCGGGGAGACGGTGGTCATGCGTGTGCAGCCCGGTGAACGTGGCGTTCACCGGGTGGCGTTCGAAGTACTGCGCGAGGAAGCGGTCGAGCACCGCGGGGGTGTCGGGACTCAGGATGCCGATCCCGCGACGGACGGCTGTTCGAGCGGAATGTTTACCCAGCGCCGTTCACGAAAGGAGCGTTCGACGGCGTTGATGAGCTCCTGCACATGGGCGCCGTCTTCGAAGTTGCCTTCGTTGCCGCTGACTTCGCCGCGGATCTCGGAGATGAACGAGCCGATGAGGTTGGCGTAGAAGAGCGAGCGCCACGACTCGCGCGCACTGCCGCCAGCCGGATAGAAGCGCTGCGGAATCTCGAGTTCCTTGAACTCGACCGAATCGGCCGTCGCGCCTTTGAGCGTTTCGCAGATGCCGTTCTCTTCGACCAAGCGACAGATGAGCGCGCCCTTGCTGCCGTACACCCGCGCTTCGATGCCGGGATAGTTGCCCACGGTCACGAAGCTGGTTTGAATCGAGCCAATACCGCCGTTGTCGAACTCGCCGATAAAGATGTCGCCGTCGTCGATATTCATTCGCATCATGGTGCCGGTGGCGCGCACCACGCGCTCGGGGATGAAGTTTTTCATCGTACCGACTACTGACTTGAAACGACTGCCCATGAACAGGTGGCCGATGTCCATGATCGGTGCGCCGTAGCCTTCCAGCGACGACACGTGGATTTCAGTCTGGTCGGCTTCGTGATCGACCTGACGCAGCGGCGTTTGCGGATCGAGCCACTGCGAGTTCTGCTCGTAGCCGTTGAAGATGAACGGCGTGCCGATGTAGCCCTCGTCGATCAGTGCCTTCATGTAGCGCATGGCCGGCGAGTAGCGGAAGGTGAAGCCGAGTTTCGTCTTCAGCCCTTTGCTGGCGGCCAGTGCTGCGGCGCGCCGCGTTTCGGTGAAGTCGTAGGCCACCGGCTTCTCGCACAGCACATGTTTGCCGGCTTCCAGTGCCGCGCAGCTCAGTGCGAAGTGCGTCGCGCTGGGCGTACACACGTCGACCACATCGATGTCGGTGCGGGCAATCAGCTCTTCGTGCGTGGCATACACGTTCGGAATGCCGAACTGTGCGGCGAATTCGCGGGCACGCTCGACGATGGGATCGGCGATGGCGACGATGGTGCAGCGCGGATCGCGCTTCCAGCCGGGGAGATGGGCGAACTGCGCCCAGGCACCGGCGCCGAGCACGCCCACGCGAACGATGTCGGTACTGGAGGTCACTGAATTACCCGTGAGGTGTCACCCGGCAACAGCAGCTGTCGGTGCGCCCAGATCGGCGCGATGCCGTTCTTCATGACGCGTTCGTGGAAATCGCGGAGGTTGAACTCTTCACCCTGTGCCGCCTGTACATCACGGCGCAGCGTGAGCATGCCGCGCTTGCCCAGGAAGTAGCCGCCGTAGGTGGGGTCGTAGGTGCCGCGTTCCGCTTCACGCTTGGCGGCGGGCGCCGCAACATAGGCCTGTTGCTCGAAGCACGCCTGCGCCTGGGCGAGTGTCCATTCGCCGGTGTGCAGACGAATGCCCGAGAGCAGTCGGCAGATGCGGGTGAGCGCGTCGCTGAGCTGTGCCAGTTCGTAGCGCGGATCGCTATTCATGAAGCCCTGCTCCACCACCAACTCTTCGGCGTAGTGCGCCCAGCCATCCTGTCCCGACGACGGCTGCGGAAACGGATTCAGGCCGATCCAGATGCGGCGGATCTTGCCCGGCGTTTCGCGCATGTGCACCGCGTGCAGCCAATGGCCCGGCATGGCCTCGTGGGCCGACGTGATGGCGAGCGAGGCGAAGTTGAAGCGCTCGAGCCACGCATTTTGCTGCGCGGGCGAATCTGCCGAGTCGGCGTCGGTGATGTAGTAGAAACTTTGCAACGGCGTCTTCTCGAGCGGTGGCGACGCGTGCATCGACGCGAAGCCGAGCGAGAACGGCTGCGCCGGTTTGACGACGACGCGTTCGCCATTCGGCACCACGGCCAGATTCTTGGTGGCGACGAAGCGCGTGAGTGAATCCACGATGGCCTGCGCCGCCGCCACCACGTCGCCGCGCTTGGGATGGTTGCGGCGAATCGTGAGCCACGTGGCCTGCGGATCGGCGCCCGGCGCCAATCGTAGTGCGGCGGCACGGAAGCGCTCCTGCGCACTCTTGAGCTCTCGCTCACCCAGCGCGGCCAAGTCGGCCAGCGGCACATCGATGAGTTCTTCTGCGCGATAGCGTCGGGCGACGGCATCACCACCGACCTTCCACTCACCGTTGGCAGTGGGCAACACCGTTTTCTCGAAGTCGGCCGTGTACGCATCGATCTCGCGGGCCGCGACCGACGCAGCGCTCAGCAGCGAATCCATGAGCGGCGTGCCGTTCTGCGCGGCGAAGGCGACGGGCACGTCGGTGGTGAGCATCGTGGACGCACCACGCATCATGCCAAGTCCGCGTTCGGCGAAGATCCGCGGCGGATTGACGATATTCGTGCGCGCCGCCTGCAGCAATGCGGGCACACCGGCGAGTTTGGCGATGATGCGACGCATGCGCACCGGCGCCGCGTCGTTTTCCATCGTCATCAGGTTGTGCACGCCATCCGACAACGCACTGGCGTACGTCATCGGATTGCGCTTCCAGTTCTCCAGCGTTTCCTGCTCGAGCAGCCACCCGTCGATCACGCCGGCGAGAATGCGTTTGTCCACGCGTTCGTCGGGGGTGAGTGACGAATCGCTGAACGCCGCGAGCTCGGCCGCTGCCGACTTGAGGGTCGCGATCTCGGCGGCGATCGCCTCGGCCGAGAAATCGTCGAGCCGGTCGTCGTGATCGTGCAAGCCGTTGCCGGCGGCGATCGAGGGATGCCGTTGCGCGAAGCCGTCGAGATAGCGGTCGACGAAGGGGGCGAGGCTGGCGGAGGTCGCGGCCCGATCGGCGGCCTGATCGGCGGCCTGATCGGCGGCCGGGGCGCAGGCCGCACCGAACGCGGTGCCGATGGCGCCGAGCGAGAGCAGCGCAGCCGTCGTGAGTCGTATGGGGGTTCGCATTTGGGCGTAAGCTGTGGCCGATCTCCGTCCTTTGCAAACGATTTGTCTGCATATTCGCCCAGACGAAGGCTCCCGTTGTTGTGCATTCACCATCGACCCCATTCCACCATGCTTTGCCCTTCTCGGTGTACCGTAGTCCGGTGGATGCTGGCGATCTCGGGCTTGTTGCTCACGACGACGCTTATGCGACCGGTCGAATCGCTGGCCGCGCAGTCCGCTCCGTTGCCGGCCGCTCAGCAGGAGGCGCGGGCCATCCTGCGGCAGCTGGTGAACATCAACTCGACGACCGGCACGCCCGGGGTGCGGCGCGCGGCGCAGGCCATGGCCGCCCGGTTGCTGGCGGCCGGCTACCCGGCGGTCGACGTGCAGCTGCTGGGCCCACGTCCGGAGCTCACGTCACTCGTGGCGCGCCTGCGCGGACGGGCCTCGGGCAAGAAACCGGTGCTGCTGATGGCGCATCTGGACGTCGTGGCCGCCAACCGGCGTGATTGGCCGACCGATCCGTTCACGATGGTCGAGAAGGACGGCTGGTACTACGGGCGGGGGTCCGAAGACAACAAGGCTGGTGTGGCGGCGATCATCGCGAATATGGTACGCTGGAAGCGCGAGCAGTTCGTCCCCGACCGCGACATCGTGATCGTGCTTACCGCCGATGAGGAGACCACCAGCGGCTCGATGACGTGGCTGCTCACGAATCACCGCGCGAAGCTCGATGCGGAATACGCTCTCAACACCGATGCCGGCGGCGGAGCGCTCGACAAAGGCACGCCCGTGTCGAACTCGGTGCAGGCGGCGGAGAAGGTGTTCGCCAACTTCAAGGTCGAGTCCACGAACCCTGGCGGGCACAGCTCGGTGCCGCGGAAGGACAACGCGATCTATGATCTCTCGGCGGCCTTGGTCGCCTTCGGCTCCTCGGAGTTTCCCATCCGGCTCACCGAAGTATCGCGCGCCTATTTTCAGCAGAGCGCAGCCACGCAGACCCCCGACGTGGCCGCGCTCATGCGTGCGGTGGCGGCACAGCCGATGAGCCTGACGGCCGCCCGCTCACTGGCCGCCACCAATCCGTACTGGAACTCGGTGATGCGCACGACGTGCGTGGCCACGTTGCTCGCGGGTGGACACGCCGACAATGCGCTGCCGCAGCGGGCGTCGGCCAACATCAACTGCCGCATGCTCCCCGATGAGGTGCCCGACTCGGTGCGGGCGACCATTCAGCGTGTGGTGGGATCGCTGGCCACGGTCACGGCCGACGGACCGATTACGCCGAGCCCGGCGTCGCCGCTCCGTGCGGATATCATGGGCGTGGTGGAGCGGCTCACGAAGGAGCGATTCCCGGGCGCTGTGGTGGTGCCGGAGATGTCCACCGGCGCCACCGACGGCCTGTTCACGCGCAATGCCGGCATCCCCACCTACGGCATTTCGGCCATCTTCTTCGAACAGCTGGAGCCGAGCCGTGCCCACGGCCAGGATGAGCGCGTGGGGGTGAAAGCGTTCCACGACAGCGTGGAATTCTGGTACCGTATGGTGAAGCAACTGGCATCGCCGGCGATTACGCCGTAGCCGGTTACGCCGTCGGCGGTTACGCCGTAGACGGTTACGCCGTCGGCAGTTACGCCGTCGGCTCGCGCAGCGGCTTCACGGCGAGGGTGAGCACGAAACCGACGGCGAGGAGGCCGGCCAGCAGCATGAGCGGTTGGTCGTAGATGTGGACGCGCGGCTCGCCCGGGGCCAGCGCCGCGCGGGCGCGCTCGGAGAGTTGGGTGATGATCACCGGTCCCACCACCGCGGCGACGCTCCACGCGGTGAGCACGGCGCCGTGGATGGCGCCCACGTTGCGCGAGCCGAACAGGTCGGCCAGAAACGCCGGTATGGTCGCGAAGCCACCGCCGTACATGGTGAACACGGTGAGCAGGCAGGCCAGGAACGGCCACCAGGCACCCACCTGTGCAAAGCGCGGAATGGCCAGAAAGAGCGCGCACTGCACCACGAAGAAGATCAGATACGTGGTCCGTCGGCCGAGCAGGTCCGATGCGCTCGACCAGAGCAGCCGTCCGCCGGCATTGAACAGGCTGATCACCGCCACCACCGCGGCGGCCTGCTGGGGTGTGCGACCGAACAGGTCCTGCATCATCGGTGAGGCCTGGGCGAGAATGCCGATCCCGGCGGTGACGTTCACGCACAGCATCCCCCAGAGCAGCAGGAACTGCGGCGTGCGCACGGCCTCGCCTCGCGTGAGGTTCGCGGTCACCGAGTTGGTCTCGCCGGGCTCGGCCTCCGGGGGCGGTCGCAGCAGCTGGGCGCCCGCCATCATCAAGGCGAAGTACACACCGCTCAAGACGAACAGCGTGCGCGCCACGCCCAC
>CAIUOO010000263.1 GCA_903900795.1 uncultured Gemmatimonadota bacterium
ACACCATGTCGGGATTACTGGGCGCGATGGCGAGATTGATGCGACCCTTCGTCGTGGCCGGGAAACCACCGCCGGTGATTTCTTTCCACGTCGTGCCGCCGTCGGTGGACTTCCAGAGCGCCGAACCGGGGCCGCCGCTCTTGAGGAAGTGCGCCTTGCGAATGCGCTCCCAGCTCGTGGCATACAGCACGTTCGGATCGCGCGGATCCATGGCGAGATCCACGAAGCCGGCCTTCTCGCTGATGAATTTGCTCAGCGTCCACGTTTTGCCGCCGTCGACCGTCTTGTACAAGCCGCGCTCGGGGTTGGTGGCCCACAGGGCACCCAGCGCGGCAACGTGCACGATGTCGGGGTTGGTGGGATGCACGAGAATGCGCCCGATATGCTGCGTTTTCTCGAGACCCATGCTCTGCCACGTCACACCGCCATCGACTGACTTGTAGATGCCATAGCCCGGAGCCACGGAGTTACGTGAATCCTCTTCACCCGTGCCGGCCCAGATGATGTTCGGATTGCTCGGTGCAATCGCGAGATCACCCATCGACGCAATCGGACCCTTCTCCCACAGCGGCACGAACGACGTGCCAGCGTTCACCGTCTTCCAGATGCCGCCGGTGGCACCGGCCACGTAGAACGTTTTCGGCGCACTGGGATGCGCTTCGACATCGGTGATGCGTCCGGCCATGTTCACGGGGCCGATCGAACGCCAGCGCAGGCCGTTCAGGGTGATCGCGTCGGGCGTTTGCGCGCCCGCGACGGCCGAGAGCAGCAGTACCGGTGCGGCAAGACGAAGCAGAGAACGCATGACCGTGACGGAAGAGTGGAGAGGGATTCGCGGGCTCATCGCATGCCCGCTTTCTGAAGCGCGTTCACGCCGCCAACCACGGGAATCCGGAACGACGACTTCGCGAGATCGAGCGTGAGCTCGGCCCCGGCCTTCGGCCACAGGGTGAACTCGCGATCGCTCGACATGATCATCACCGCGAGCTGCTTGCCGGCGGGAATGAATTCATCGGTGGGCTCGAGATCGAAGGTGACCTCGCGATACTCACCGGCCGTGAGCGGCGTGCCGCGATTCTTCGACGCGTAGTCGCCGCCTTTCTTGAGCGCCTTCGCGTTCTGCAGGTCGGCCCAGCCATGCGACACGTTGCCCGTGTAGCTCTGCGAGCCCGCGCGCGTGGAGTCGTAGGGAAGCATCACCAGCCACACGCTGAGATTGGCCGCCTTCACGTTGGCGGCCATGCGCAACGTCACGCGAGGCGTGCCCGAAAGGTGGACCGTATCGGTGAACACGGGCGTGGCGTAGAGCAGGCGATTGGTCGACGTGGGTGCGCTCGCGAGGGCGCTGCCGCTGAAGGTGACGTCGTCCGTGAACGACTCCGCCCCAGCGGCGACCGGCGCGTACGACAGCGACGCGATGCCGCGTCCACCGGCGGTGGGGTGCAGCGTGACGGGCACGGTGCCGGGCACGGGGAAGGCGGCGAACGGTGTGGGCAAGGCGGTGGCCCGCAGGCGCGGGTTCGGCGCGGGCGTGCCCGCTGCGGCCGTGGGGGCCGCCGCCATCGGCGCCTGCGCGGCGGCGTCCTGCACGATGTACGCCGACTGATCGCCCGGTACGCCGTTGTCCACGCCATACAGGTAGTGGCTGAACCAGCGGTTCAGCATGTCGGCCGGCGGATTGCCGCCATGACCACCCTGGTGCAGATACAGCCCCACGGGCAGCCCGCGCGCTCTCATTTCATCGTAGATACGCACACTGTGCGCCGGCGTCACGTTGTAGTCGTTCAATCCGTGCGCGAGCAACACCGCCGCCTTGATATTCTTCACGTGCGGCAGCAGGTCGCGCTTCTTCCAGAAGTCGTTGAAATCGCCGGTGGCGCGGTCCTGTCCTTTGGGCCCCGCGAACACGTTGCTCTTCCAGATCACGTCACACTTCGCGCGCGTCGCCGGATCACCGCTGGCCACGAAGTCGTACAGCACGTCCGCGTCTTCGCCCAGATAGCCACCGGGTGAACGCACCAGACCATTCGACCGGTAATACAGGTAGTACGATGTGTTCGGCGACACCGGCACCACGACCTCGAGCCCCTTCACGCCGGAGGTGGCGGCGGCCAGCGGCAGCGTGCCTTCGTACGACGTGCCGATCATGCCCACCTTGCCGGTGGACCAACCGGTCGCGCGCACTTCTTCGCGTCCCGTGGGACTCGTGTAGCCCTTGGCGCGGCCATTGAGCCAGTCGATCACGAACTTCATCGGCGCGCGTTCGGGATAGTCGCCCACGGTGGCGCAGCCCTGCGACAAGCCGGTGCCCGGTGCTTCGGAGTGCACCACGGCGAAGCCGCGCGGGACCCACTCGTTCACGAGCGCGTTCGAAATGCGCCGACGATTGGGCTGATGCACCGGCGCCGCCATCGCTCGGCGCGTGGGCGGCTGATCGCCGAGTTCCTGCACCACGTTCCAATTGGAATCGTCGCGCGAGGTGCCGGCGAAGTACGGGCTCGCGCTGTACAGCACCGGCACCTTCAGGCCACCGCCCTCGGTCTGCGCCGGGCGGGTGACGTCGACATGCACGCGATCCTTGCGGCCGTCGCGATCGCTGTCGAAATCGGTCTCGACCCACAGGTCGTGTCGAATCCACGCGGTGGAATCACGCCAGGCCGGCACCACCTGGGCCATGCCATTCGCAAACACGGGAGCGGCAGCGGCGGCGGTGGCCGGCGACGAGGTGGCCGCCGGCTGGGCGAGGGCGGTGCGGGCCGCGAACACGGCGACCATGGCCGCTGGCGCATGCAGGCTGGCGAGAACGAAACGACGGCTCATAACGCGATGTCTGGAATGGAGGCGACGCGGACCTTCGGGGGAAACGGGCGGCAGAAAACGCCACGGCGCAATGTGCGGCCCGAACGGCCCCGGGGGGAGTAGTGCGGCGTGTCAGCCGTCGCCGGCGCGCACACGCGCGTCCCGCAGCGCGCTGCGGACGTCGTCGACGGCGGGGACGGCGGCGAGGCCAAGCAGCACCACCGCCAGCGGAAGCGTGGCACTGTACCCGAGCGCGCGAAAGCCAAGGGCGCCGATGACACCGCCGGAGAAGAACGCGCTCAACAACAGCGTGAGCAGACGCAACCGCGTGCGGTCGGCCAGCACGGGCGGCACCCCGGCGAGCTCGTGTCGGTTCACGTAGACGTACTTCCCAAGCTCGATGCCGATGTCGGTCACGATGCCCGTGACGTGCGTCGTCCTGATTTCCAACTGCGAAATCTTGGTGATGACCGCGTTCTGCAGCCCCATCATGAAG
>CAIUOO010000264.1 GCA_903900795.1 uncultured Gemmatimonadota bacterium
ATGGCGGGCGCGCCGCTGTCGGCGGATCACGGCGCGCCCCTTCGTCTGATCGTACCGGGTTGGTACGGCATGGCGAGCGTGAAGTGGCTTGCCCGCCTCGAGGCGATCACGACGCCGTTCACGGGCTACTTCCAGCGGCAACGCTACGTGTACGAGGTCGAGGGCACGGTCGAGCCGGTGCGCCGAGCGCGCGTGAAGTCGATGATCACGTCACCGATCGACGGCGGATCGTGCTCGCGCACCGTGACGGTGCAGGGCTGGGCGTGGTCGGGAGCCGGTCCGGTTACTCGCGTGGAGCTGGCGGTGAATGAGGCGCCGGTGTGGATCGAGGCGGCATTGGGGACGCCAGCGTCGGCGTACGCATGGATGCCGTTTGAAGCGGAGCTGACGCTACCGGATGCGGGCACGGCGACCATCTGGAGTCGTGCTACGGATACGACAGGGAACACGCAGCCGGCGCAGATTCAGTGGAACCGGTTTGGATACGGGAATAATGGAATACGGGGAGTCGTGGTGGCGGTTAGGGGATGAGGGGCGGGGGGGGGGGCGCTAAGAGGTAGGGGCGCTGACAGTAAACGGCGCTGACAATAAACGGCGCTGACAATAAACGGCGCGAACAATAAACAGCGCGAACAATAAACAGCGCGAACAATAAACGGCGCGAACAATAAACGGCGGTATGGGTGTACGGGACGGGGGCTGTGCTGGATCATGACGAACACCGCGCTTGACGAGCGCCCTGAGGGTGCGCTCTCGATCAGGAAGGCTACGGTGGCCGACGCTGAGGCGTTGTCGGCGTTTGCTGCGAGGGTGTTTCGTGAGACGTTCGCGCCCGATAACGACCCGATGGACATGGATGCGTATCTGAGCGAGGCCTTCGCGCCGGAGAAGCAGGCGGCGGAGATCGCCGATGGGTCAGGCGTCTGTCTGCTCGCTGAGGTCGGCGAGACACTGGCGGGGTACGCGTTCCTGCGCATCGAGGCGGCCGATGGGCGCGACCCGTCGGTGGCGCTGCCGGTGGAGCTGCAGCGCTTCTACGTGGACTACGCTTGGCACGGGCGGGGTGTAGCACCGGCGTTGATGACGGCGTGCATCGACACGGCGCGCGCGCGCGGCGGTGTGACCATGTGGCTCGGCGTGTGGGAGCGCAACCCGCGGGCGATCCGCTTTTACCAGAAGCACGGATTCGTCGATATCGGCGCGAAGGAGTTCCGGCTGGGCACGGACCTGCAGACCGACCGCGTCATGTCGCGGTCGGTCGCGCTGTCGCGCTGACTCCTCCTTGCTCGCTCCTAACGCTTACGGAGCGGCACGGGCGCGGTGGGAACGTCCATCTCGGTCGTCAGATGGGTGGCACCGCGGTGGCACATCACACACGTCGTCTTCGGACGCGGATCGTCGAGCTCCTTCACCTTGGCGATGTACTTCGCGTCGATGTCGCGCTGCATCTTGATCATCTGCATGGCGATGATTTTGTCCTTTCGCGCGTCGCTGGCGTAATCCTGGTTGTCCATGTGACAGCCGGTGCAATTGATGCCCAGGCCGCGACCGAACTGTTCGTCCATCATGGTGACGAACTCCTTGGCCGGCATCGTCTTGTGCAGCTTCACATTCTTAAACACGGTGCCCGCCGGCTCGTTCTCGCGGCCCACCAAGGTGGCCATCAGTGCGGCCACGGCTTCACGGCGCAGCGTATCGAGCTTCATGGGCGTCGGCGGGACCCGGCGCGGGCCCTGCGGACGCGGGGCCGCCCCGTCCGCCGTGGCAATGGGACGCGCTTCCTGAACCGCCCCTTCCTGAGCGCCGCGGGCGCAGGCAACGGCCGATCCCACCAGTACCACCGACATCACGACCCACGAACGCATACGGCCTCCAAGGCTCCACGCGAAGTTCACACCAGTGAGCACCGTAAATGTACGTAGTCGTGAGCCGAGCCGCTCCAGCTGCCGTTCAGGCGAGCTATCGCTTCTTGGCGAGGATCGTTCCGCGACAGGTGATCGCGCCGCAGCTGCAGGGAAACCGCTTCTTGGCGGCTGGTGTGTGGCGCTCCGGCAGGATGTAGGCGTAGTCGTACACCAGCTCCTCGCCCACCTCGATCTCGTGAATGGCGTCGATCCAGATACGGCCATTGTCGATCACCGCATCGCAGTTCGGGGCGCAGGAATGATTGAGAAACCGTGCCGCATTGCCGTGGACCGCCGCGTCGACCACCACCTCGTCGTCGATCGCGAAGAGGTACGTATGGTGACGCTCCCCGATCACGTCGGGGTAGCGTGCTTCGGCCGCCTCCGGGGTGAGCCGCTCGCCGGCGTACTCGATGATGCGGGTGCCGGCGGCGATTGGGCGGGTCGCGTAGCCCCCGAAACCCTGAATCGGGGAGTGCCGGACCTCAAACGGAAGTGATGTATCGGTCATGATGACTGACAATCTCACCTCTTTCACCCATCGAATCCACATCTCGGTACCGGAATAGGATAGATTTCGGATCTCAAAGGAGACTTGACATATGAAACAGCCGGACGAGCGCGATGTCGCCGCACGGAACAGCGAGCGCGACGTCAGCGAAACCGGATTCGCGGCTCTCGGACTCGACCCCCGCATTGCCTCGGCGCTTGCCGCGCTAGGCTACGAAGAACCGACGCCCGTTCAGCGTGCCGCGATTCCGCCACTGCTGGAAGGACGTGATGTGTTGGCCCAAGCGGCCACCGGTACCGGCAAAACCGCGGCGTTTGCGCTGCCGCTGCTGAGCCGCGTGAATACGAGCGCCAAGGGCGCGGAGCGCACGTCGGCGCTCATCCTCGTGCCGACCCGAGAACTCGCCATGCAGGTGGCGGAAGCGGTCCATCGTTACGGAAAGCCGATGGGCGTCAGCGCCTTGGCCGTATACGGCGGCTCGTCCATGGAGATGCAGGTCCGCGCGCTCAAGCGCGGGGTCGACGTGGTGATCGCGACGCCGGGACGCGCGCTCGATCACATCCGTCGCCACACGCTGCAGATGTCGTCGCTCAAGACCGTCGTGCTGGACGAGGCCGACGAAATGCTCGACATGGGCTTCGCGGAAGATCTCGAGGCGATTCTCGAGGCCACCCCGAAGTCGCGTCAGACGGCGCTCTTCTCGGCCACCTTGCCGCCGCGCATCGCCAGCATCGCGAAGCGCCAGTTGCGTGATCCCGTGCTCGTGACGATCGATCGCGAAATCGTGCCCGATGGCGAAGCGGCTCGTGTGCGTCAGGTGGCGTACATCGTACCGCGCGCGCACAAGATGACGGCCCTCGCGCGCGTGCTCGACATCGAGCAGCCGACGAGTGCGATCGTGTTCTGCCGCACGCGCACCGAGGTGGACGAGCTCAGTGAAACGCTGATGGCGCGCGGGTTGCGCGCCGACGCGCTGCACGGCGGCCTGAGCCAGGATCAGCGCGACCGCGTGATGACCAAGTTCCGCACGCGGAAAACCGATCTGCTCATCGCGACCGACGTGGCCGCGCGTGGCCTCGACGTGAAGCATGTGTCGCACGTGGTGAACTTCGATGTGCCGGCCGACGCCGAGTCGTACGTGCATCGTATCGGCCGCACGGGTCGTGCGGGTCGTGAGGGCGTCGCGATCACGCTGGCTGAGCCGCGCGAGCATCGTCTGCTGCGCAACATCGAACGCATGACGAGTCAGCGCATCGAGATCGCGCAGGTGCCCACCGTTGACGATCTACGCGCGCACCGCCTGCAGTTGGTGCGCACGACGCTGCGTGAGACGATCATGGAAGGTGGTCTCGACAAGTTCCGCGGTATCGTGGAGTCGCTGGCTGGTGAGTTCGACGTGATGGATATCGCGGCGGCGGCGGTGAAGCTGTTCGATGCGAACGACGTAACGGACGAGCCAGACATTCCGGCCGTGCAGCCGCGTACGGACGATCGCGGTTCGCGCGACAGCAGTCGTGGTCGCGACGGGGCGCGTGACAGCGCACGCGAAGGTGGCCGTCCGAGCCGTAGTGGCGAAGACGAAGCGCCGCGTGGAGCCAAGGCCGCCAAGCGCTCGAAACCGGAATGGAGCGTGGCGCGGTTGTGGGTCGGTGCCGGTCGCAAGCTCAAGATGCGGCCGGGCGATCTCGTGGGCGCGATTGCCAACGAGGTCGGGATCGATGCCAGCGTGATCGGCGCGATTCAGATCGCCGATGGCTACAGCACGGTCGAGGTGCCGGAGGAGATCGCCGAGGATATCATCACGGCGCTGCGGAACACGACGATTAAGGGCAAGAAGGTGCTGGTGCGCCGCGATCGCATGCGGTAACACGCGGGTCGCACTACCGTGGGGCCATCCGTCGGCGCTTAGCGCGGCAGACGGATGGCATCGCCGGCCAGCGCCGGCGTGAAGCGCGGCCGGCGGCGGGCTGCCGTGGCCCGCTCGAAGCTGTAGGCCAGCGCAATGAGTCTGGGTTCGCTCCACGCGGCCCCGAGAAACGACAGGCCGATGGGCAGGCGGTTGTCGCTGAACCCTGCCGGCACGGTGAGATCGGGAAATCCGGTCAGGTTGGCGATGTTGCTGGCATCGGGCGCCGATGCGCTGCCGGGTGACACGCCGATGGGGGTCGCCCGGCCGGACGAGGGCGGATAGACAATGGCATCGAGCCGGTCGGCATCCAGCATGCCTTGTACCACCTCGCGCATCATCGGCAGCGCGTGATCGCGCACCGACCGGTAGCGATAGCTGTCCATGCTGCCGCTGGCGGCTTCCGCAACGAAGCGTGACCAGCGGGACGCGTTCGGCCCGGTGTCGTCGTCGCCCAGCGACGGGATGGCGCGGGCGCGCTGCAGCAGCTGCGCCAGCGTTTTCGGATAGGCGGCCGGCGTGGCCTTGAGATATGCCGCGATCTGCACCGGAAATTCGGGAAAGCGCACCGCGTTGTACCACGCATCGCGCGCGTTCAGCATCCACGGGGGGAAGCGCACCTCCACGATGGTGGCCCCGGCCTGTCGCATCGTCTCCAGCGCGGCCTCCACCACCCAGTCCACTTCCGCGTCGGCGCCGGTGAAGTCCCGCGCCACACCGATGCGTGCGCCCTTGAGGGCATCGGCCCGGAGGTACGGCGTATAGTCACGGGCCGCGTACGCGGCGCTGGCGCGGGTGGCGGTATCGGTGGTGTCCACGCCGGTGAGGACGCCGAGCGCGATGGCGATGTCGGTAACCGATCGCGCCATCGGGCCGCCGGTGTCGAACGACAGCGCCAGCGGGATGATGCCCGTGCGACTGAGCAGCCCGAGCGTGGGCTTGAGCGAGACGATGCCGTTGATGGACGCCGGGCCGCGGATGCTCCCCCCGGTGTCGGTACCGAGTCCGAACTGCGCGAAGGCGGCCGCGACCGCCGCGCCGGTGCCTCCGGAGGAGCCACCGGGGGCGTAGGCCGGATCGTGCGGATTGCGCGTCTGTCCGCCCAACGAGCTGTACATGCCGGCGGACGCGAACTCGGACATGTTCACCTTGGCCAGCACGATCGCGCCCGCGTCGCGCAGCTGCTGCACGAGCACCGCGTCGCGTGCGGGGACGTAGCCCTTGAGCAGCACCGAGCCGCCCGTGGTGGGCAGGTCGCGG
>CAIUOO010000265.1 GCA_903900795.1 uncultured Gemmatimonadota bacterium
AGGGTCGGCGTCCGTCATGCCGCATGGTACGAGTACGACGGGCGTACCTTAGCGCAGCAGCTCGCGTGTGGCATCATGCGTGGGATGCGTGAGGACCTCGTTGGCCGGCCCCTGCTCGGCGACCGTGCCATGCGACAGCACTACGACGCGGTCCGTGTAACTTCGCGCGAAGTCGGCATCGTGGGTCACGATCAGCAAGCCGCGCCCTTGGGCAGCGAGTTCCCGCACGGATTCACCGAGGGCCGTGCGGCGGGCGGGATCGAGCGCCGACGTGGGTTCGTCCATCAGCAGGAGCGGTGGGTCAGGGGCGAGCGCGCGCGCGATCGCCACGCGTTGCGCCTCGCCGCCGGAGAGTTGCCGCGGATACGCGTTGGCGCGGGCAGATACGCCGAGGGACTCCAGCAGGCGCGTGGCGGTCGCCGCTGCTTCGGCGCGTGATTGCCCGAGGGCGTGCACCGGCGCCAGCATGATGTTTTCGAGAGCGGTGAGATGCTCGAACAGCGCGTGGCTCTGGAAGACGACGCCGACGCGCCGTCGCAGCGCACGGAGTTGCGACTCGGGCGGTACGGCGCCGGGCTGGAGTGTCACTCCGCTGATCTCGATGGTACCCGATGAGAACGGCTGCAACGCCGCGACAACCCGCAGCACCGTGGTCTTCCCGGCCCCCGACACGCCCATCACCGCGCACACTTCGCCTTCGGCCACCGCGAAGTCGAGACCACGCAGGATGGCCCGTTCGCCATGGCCCGCGTGCAGCGCACGCACGCGCAACGCGCTCTCGCGCAACGCAATGTTGCGACTCATGCGAGTTTCCAGCGCTGTTCGAGGCGACGCGCCATCCGCGAGAGCGGCAGTGACATTGCGAGATAGACGAGGGCGCAGAGCGCACCCGGAATGGCCCAACTGCCGGCGTTCGTGGCGTAGATCGCGGTCTGCTTGGTGAGCTCCACCACCGTAATGACCGACACGAGCGAGGAGTCCTTGAGCAGCGCGACGAAGTCGTTCGTCATGGGCGCCAGGGCGAGTCGAAGGGCCTGCGGGCCGCGCACGAGCCGCAGGATCTGCACCTCGGAGAGGCCAAGCGTGCGCGCGGCTTCGAGTTGCAGCGTGGGAATGGCTTCGAGTGCCGCCCGATAGATCTCGGACTCGTAGGCGGCGTAGTTGAGACCGAGGCCGATCACGGCGGCCGCGAAGGCCGGGAGTCGCACCACGTCCGACAAGCCGTAGTACAGCACGAACAGCTGCAGCAGCACCGGCGTGCCACGGATGATCTCGACGTACGCGGTGATCAGGATGCGCAGCGGCCGCGCGCCGTACACGCGTCCGGCGGCGAGGCCGAGGCCGATCGTGACGGCGAGCGCCATCGCCAGCACCGACAACAGCAGCGTGATCATGGCGGCGCGCACCAACGCCGGGAGATAGGTCGCGATCGACGAGGCGGTGTCGCGCCGGCCGGTTCGGGTCTCGCCACTCGGTACGGAGTCACGCAGGACCTGCTGCTGAAACGCCGCTTGCTGGGCATCCCACACGTTCCACGAACGGAAGACGCGCTCGAGGGACCCGTCGCGCATGCGTGCGCGCAGCGTGGCATTCACCGTGTCGCGCAGCGCGCTGTCCCGAGCGGCCAGCACGGCCACGTAGTGGCCGCGGGCCACGGCCTCCGGTTGAATCACGAAGCCGCCGATCCGGCGCAGCGAGCGTTCCGCCAGCACGTGGTCGAGCAGCACGGCATCGACGCGCCCACTCACGAGATCGCTGTACGGATGCACGTCATCGTCGTACGACACCGGCACCACACCGTGTGTGCTCTTGGCGGCGAGCACCATCTCCCAGGCCATCGTGGCGCCCAGCGTGCCCACGCGCCGACCACGGAGGTCAGCCAAGGTGTGGACGCGTGCGCTGTCCGCGCTGCGTACGGCGAGCACCTCTCGGAACTCGTAGTACGGCAACGACACGGCGAAGCGCTCGTGCAGCGCCGGCCGATCCTCGAGGCCGGACATGCCCACGGTAAAGTCGCCGCGGGCCAACGACTGCTCGATGGATGCCCAGGCGACCTGAACGAATTGCGGTTCGCGACCGAGGCCTTGCGCGATCATCGTCGCGATCTCGACGTCGAAGCCGCGCAGTCGGGTGGGGTTGGCCGCTTCGGCTTCGACGAACGGAGCGCCCCCCTCGGCATCCCCGCCCCAGCGCAGTGGCTCGGTGCTCGTCGGTGCGGCCGATGCCGAGGGTGCCGAGGATGCCGAGGATGCCGGCGGTTCGGCGCAGGCCCAGGTCGCCACGAGCCATGCGGAGATTGACAGCACCCGCGTAGCGATTCGGATCATGGAGCGGGGCGGTGGGAAAAGATCTGTGTGCCCCACAATTTATCACCTGCGACGGGCTGTGGTCGAGTAGCTTTGAGAGTGAACCAGATTCCGAGTACACGACCGGTGGCCCTTGATGTGCAGATCACCGTGCTCCATCCCGACAAGTCGCTTGCTGCCGGCGTGCCACTTCGCGTGATCCTTGGGACCGCCGCCGATTGGCAATCGCCATCGGCCGGGGAGGAGATGGTGACTGGCGACGATGGCACCGTGCAGTGCACGCTGCCGGTCGTGCTTGCGTCCCAGCGTCGTCAGGTGCCGACGAACTTCGTGGCGCGCCTCATGGCGTCGCGCGAAACTACGAGGCAGGTGCAGCTGGGCGTCGCTATGGAGTATGCCGGACGCTCGTGGCTGTCGGCCATCACCGTGGACCGTCGCGCCAGCGGGGCCAGTCTGCGACTCGATCCGATGCGGGTGTATGGTCGCGCCTCGGATGGTCGATTTACCGATGATGTCCCGTTGCACGACGGCTCGTGGCACAAACGACTGCCCAGCGGCACGGTGGCGTCGCTGCCGGGTTTTGTCATCACGCACGCCACCCTCGATCCGGAGTCGTCCGCGGCCGATAACGCGGCGTGGCGCTTGCGCGTCACGCTGCAGCAATGGGAGCCGCATGTGGTGCCGCCGCTTCGCTTGCCAAGCCACTGACGGCGGACAATACTCCGTGACGTGCCACGCGCCGCCCTCGCGTGTTGGCTGATCTTTCCCGTTTGCCGAGCAGACCGTGCCCCTCAAGGAATATCCCGATCATCACGACGCCGAACTCGTCCTCAAGCTGTATGAGCTCCGCCGCGAAGATCTCATGCGCGCATCGCGCACGTTGGTCATCAGCAAGTTCTTGCCGACGAGCCTCGATGACGTGATGGCGGTGACGAAGGGCGATCATCCGCTCAACGCGGCGTTTCGTCAGTGCACGTCGTACTGGGAGATGACGTACGCGATGGCGCGACACGGCGTGATGCATGCCGAGTTCATGCTCGAAAGCAACGGCGAAGGCTTGCTGGTCTACTCGCGCGTCGAGCCGTGGCTCGCGGAGTATCGCGCGGCGGTGAACCCGATCGCGTTCCGCAACGCGGAGTGGGTGGCAAAGGAAACGGAGATGGGCCGCATGATCGCCGATCGATTCCGCAAACGCATGCAGGCGCAGCTCGACGCGGCCAAGGCCGCGAAGGCCTAAGGGGGCTGGTAGGCGCGCTCGCCGGGCTCGTGTTGCTGGTGAGTGGGTGCAGGCCGAACCACTTGACCACGGATCGGCACGGATGCTCGCGGATGGGCGCATCCGCGGCCATCGGCGGCGATTCGCGGTACGGCTTTTCGTTTACGCCAGAAAACGCCGAGCCAACTGTTCGAGCCGGTCGTCGCCCTGCTGCTCGGCTTCCACGCGCAGCTCTTCCACGAACGGCTTGAGCAGCGAC
Source organism: uncultured Gemmatimonadota bacterium (assembly GCA_903900795.1). Classification (GTDB taxonomy): domain Bacteria; phylum Gemmatimonadota; class Gemmatimonadetes; order Gemmatimonadales; family Gemmatimonadaceae; genus Gemmatimonas. The sequence goes on from CAIUOO010000265.1 coordinate 3,782, forward strand.
TCACCCCAGTAGTAGCCGGTCGCCCGTTCCGCGAGCTGCGTTTCGTTCACGCGTGCCGCCTCGAGCAGTGCCCGTGCGCAGGCACGGTCGTAGCCCGCGTCGTCGCGCTCCGGCAGGTGGTAATTGCGGCGCGGCATCTCGCCTTCCGCATCATCTCTCAGAAACGCCCGCGACATACCCGCCTCGTCCGATCATGGTGGTTCTGCCCGAGCGCGTCCCGAGCGTGGTGAAAGTTAACGGCTCGCGCCGGAGGCGTCCGCGATCGCGATCGTTATCGCGATCGTTATCGCGATCGTTATCGCGGTGGCGAGTGCTTGCGGCGGAGGTCGGTCACGACGATGAGGTGATCCGTCGCACGTTCCGAGGTCTCCGGCGTCACGCCGAGCGACGCCGCGAAGGCGGGCGCGAGATCGGCGCTGCTGAAGGTAAAGCCACCGGTGCGTTCGAACGCCGCGTCGGAGTAGAGCGTGAGATCGAGACGCCCGGGCAGAAACTGTCCGACTTTGGGATCGGTCCAGGTGACAAGGGAACGCTCGCTCAGTCGCGCTGCATCACTGAGCGCCAAATCGGAGCGGTCAACGTCGAGCCCCTGTTGCAGCGTGTAGATCGACTCGTACGATCCAATTGCGTTGAAGTCGCCGGCAATCACCAGCGCACCTCGCGTGGCGCGCGGGGCAAGTTCGCGCTGCACCGCCGCGCGGATCGCGCGACTCTGCAGTACGCGCAGCTGATCCTGCGCATTGCGAAAGAAGCCACCGCTCTGCAAGTCGAGCGCCACGAACAACGTCTCGATGCCGTCGAGGGTGATCCACGCGCCGGTACTCGAAAGCTGTGCCGTCGCTTCGATATCGAATAGCCGCTGGGCGGCCGCTGGCACCATCGCCCGTACGCTGTCGAGCACGCCCACCGGATATTCCATACGCACCATCGACGGGGCCTGCCGGATGTCGCGATCGCGGGTGGCGACCACGGCGTGCTGTCGGCCGCCACTTCGCGAGTACGCGAAGCGCCAGCGACCCAGTGCCGCCAGCTCTGGGCGCGCGAAGAAGTCGGCGAGTGTGGAGTCCGACGTTTCGGCATACACTTCGTCCAACAGGACCACGTCAGGTGCTACGGCCGCCAACAGCTTGGCGTGGTTGGCGGGTGACCGGAACGACCC
>CAIUOO010000266.1 GCA_903900795.1 uncultured Gemmatimonadota bacterium
GGCGCGCGTGTGTTCGACACCGCCCCGAGTTACGGCGCCTCCGAGCAGGTGGCCGGCGGCATCGTGAACGAACTGGGCATCGCGAGCAAGCTGTTCTGGGCCACCAAGGTGAACGTGGCTGGGCGCGGTGGATCGACGGCCGATCCGGCGGCGGCGCGCGCGCAGATCGAGAAGTCGTTCGCGATCCTCAAGCGACCCACGATCGATCTCATGCAGGTGCACAACATGGGCGACCCGGCCACGCAGCTCCCCATCGTGCGCGAATTCAAGAAGGCCGGCCGCGTGCGCTACGTGGGGATCACCACCACGTTCCCCAATCAGTACGCGCAGCTCATCGAGGTCATGCGCAACGAGCCGCTTGACTTCATCGGCGTGGACTACGCGGCCGATAATCGCGACGTGGAAGAGGTGATCCTGCCGCTCGCCCTCGAGAAGAAGATCGCCGTGCTGGCCTACGCCCCGTTCGGCCGCACCAGCCTGTTCCGTCGTGCCGCGGGCAAAGAGCTGCCGGCCTTTGCCAAGGAGTTCGACGCTACCACCTGGGCGCAGTTCTTCCTCAAGTTCACGCTCACGCATCCCGCCATCACGGCGGTCACGCCGGCCACCAGTCAGGCCAAGAACATGCTCGACAACATCGGCGGTGGAGTGGGGCGCCTTCCCACGGCGGCGCATCGGCAGCAGATCATCGAGTTCGTGGATGCGCTGCCGACGCTGCCGGGGCGGTAAGTTGACGTCTTCCCGCCTCCGTTCGGCCGCCCTTATCGCGGCCACCCTGCTCGTGTCGGTCGCGGCCACACGGCCTGGTCGCGTGGTCGACCCCGGCAGCGAGTTCCTGGCCGCCCTCCGCGCCCACTGCGGCAAGGCGTACGCCGGCCGCATTATCGACCCGCAACCCGCCGACAGCGCCATGCTGGGCCAAGCCCTCGTGATGCACGTGCGCGGGTGCGGCGACACAGTCCGCGTGCCGTTCCACGTGGGCACCGACCGCTCACGCACGTGGGTGTTCACCAAGACCGCCGCGAGCGTGCGCCTCAAGCATGACCATCGCCACGAAGACGGCAGCGAGGATCGCGTCACCCAGTACGGCGGCGACGCCGGCCCGGATGGCACCGCGCTCCGCATGGCCTTTGCCGCCGACAGCTTCACCGCAGCGTTGCTGCCGGCCTCGCGTACCAACGTGTGGACGGTGGAGGTCACGCCCACGCAGTTCGTCTATCAGCTCACCCGCACGGGAAGCGACCGTCGGTTCCGGGTGGAGTTCGACCTCACGAAGCCGATCGCCGTGCCGCCGGCGCCGTGGGGAAGTCGATAAGGCGATTTTTGCGATCAGGTGATTTATTGGTGTTGCTGTACTGATCTTCAACTGCTTCGAAAAATGGCACTGGGCGACGAGGATCGCGTCAATGCGAGAGCGCTGTACCGAGGGCTCAACCACACCCGTCGTTTTACGGCGGGTTGACGTCAGGGGCATACGGTGTGGGTGCGCCGCGATTCTGGCGCGGTCCGTTCACTGCACACCAGCGAGCCCTGTCATGCGTTCACGAATTTCGTTTCTCACCGCGGCCCTTTGTGCCGTTGCCCTCGGTACACCGAGTACGACGACCGCCCAAACCGTGTCGTACGCGAACGCGAATTACGGGTTGATTGCAGGCGAGGTGCAGTACCTCCTGGTGAACAATCCCATTCCAATACTGGCCCACCAGTTCCTGTACGACATCAGCGGACCATTCGATCTGGTGACGCCGTCGCTCAAGGCGAACTTCGCGTATGACGTGCAGATCTCGGGGCGCCACGGGGTCGGACCGCTGGACCGCGGCGTTGCCATGGGCGACGCCGCGTACTGGCCCGCGTTTAACGACATCGACGTCGTGCACTACCCTTTTTCGGCTGGGAATCCTGGCTCCGAGACATGGGTGACCGGCTGGGATGGCGTCGCGAACCGCCGACCATCCGTTGATGGATATCAGACAACGCACATCTACGACTATTTCATTCAGGGTCGTGGCGCGGGACTGACGTTCACCTTCCGCGACTCCCCGTATAGCGACAACGTGGGCGGCGAGACGGTCTCGATCTACGAGCTCGGTGAGATTGTCTCGCCGACCACCGTCCCCGAACCGTCCACTGTCGTGCTGCTCGCCGCCGGTCTCCTCGGCATCGGCGTGGTCGCGCGCAAGCGTCCGCAGTCCGCGTAGCGCTCCACTGGGCCGGAGGGGCGCGCGAGCACTGTCAGACCGTTGGCGTACCGTTCACGCGTCCCCCTCGCCCCTCCTCCTCACGGTACCCATCCCCGCATGAAAATCGGATTCCGGATTCCGTCGTTCAAAAAGCGCCTCGCCGCACGCACGTCGTGGAAGCGCGTCGTGCGCCATTCGCTGGGACTGAAGGCCCCGCGCGGGTGGGGGTGGCTCACCAACCCGCGGAAGGCGGCGTACAATCGCGTCTACAACCGCACGACGGTGGGGTGCGGACTGGTGGTGATGGTGCTGCCGGGAGTGGCGGGGGCCGTGTGGTGGGTGGTGGCGCGCTCCGCGTAGCGTGGTGAAGCGGTGTGCGGAAGCGCTACGGCACCATGGGGTCGCGATTCGTCCGCCGAGCACCGTTTCCACCAGACCAATGCTCGGCATCGTGCGACGCGCTCGCATACCGTCGTGCTGAACGACGTCCGCCAACGCGCTGTCATCAGGCCAGGCGGCGCGGTGATTCCGATCTGCAATGACCATTCGCACTGCACATTCAAACCAGGGATTCCATTATGAGATGCAAATTGTGGAGACGATCGCTATTGCGTGTTGTATTGCTTGCCACTGGACTATCGGTGGCGCGCCCCGCTGATGCACAGTGGCGCACGCGTGAGGTCACCGCCTGCACGGATGCGCATCCATCCGTGTCCAGCTGCGCGAAGGCCGCCATCTCCGTGCAAGCGAGGCCGTCGTCGACGGGCACGGACGTGAAGGTATGGCTCGCCAATCTACAAGGCGCGCCGTCGGTGTCTGCACGAGACAACACGGTGTTTTCTTCCCTGTTCTTCGTGACCTTCGAATTTCGAAGCTCATATGGCACCTCCTACGACAGCACCACTACAACCGCACTGACACCGGAGGGAGGCGCTCGTGTGCTCGGGCCGTCGCGCACGTGGGCTCGCCTGTTGCCCGGTGCCTTCACCCTCTACATACTCGGCGGCACGGTCGGCACCGATGCCGGCATCGGTGGCTGCGAAGCGGGGGAAAGCTCTGTCGGCTACCCACTGTTCACGAATGCCTACAGCACCTGCGGCGATGGCTCGTGGTTGACATACTCGTTCTCCACCAGCGCCCTGTGGAGCGTAGATGGCAGCGCAATGATGGACTTCGCGTTTGGCGGCGTCTACGATGACGGCGCAACGACAAGTGGCAGTCAGACGTGCTACAGCGACCGATTCAACATGGTACCGCCCGATAGTTGCAATATCAGGAGCGACGCGACGTACGACGGACTTCCAGGCGTTGCGGTCATCGTGCCGGAACCGGGTACTGGTATGCTGGTGACAGCGGGAATGGCCGGGCTCTGGATAGTGATGCGTCGGCGTACACGGCGGAACTAGTCGCAGAGACGTTGACCTGACGCACGCGGGAACGAAAACAGACACACCGCCTTGGCATCGGCGCTCAGCTGCACCATCCCCTCCTGCCTCATCCCCAGCGTCTCCAGCACCCGGATCGACGCCGCATTCTCCGGCGACACGATCGCCACGATCCGGTCCAACCCCAACGTGTCGCGGGCATACGCCAGCGTGGCCCGCGCCGTCTCCACGGCAAACCCCTGCCCGCGGTACGCCGGCAGGAACGCGAAGCCGATGTCCACGTCGGGCAGCGTCGCGCGCCGCAGCAGTCCGCAGATCCCGATCGGCACGCCGGTATCCCGCCGCGATACGCGATACAGGCCAAACCCGTGCGCGGCGTACGACGCCATCGGCCCCGTCTCGAGATAGCGCCGCGCGTCGTCCAGCGTCCGCACGCCGCGATCGCCGATGTAGCGCAGCCAGTCGGGGTCGGTGAGCAACGCCACGATGAAGGCGTCGTCCGCCAGGGTGAGCGGCGCCACGACCACGCGGTCGGTGCTGAACAGGGGGAGCGGCGCATCCGGCACAAACGTCATGTCGCGATTTTGGCATGAGCTGAGGGGCACGGCAAGACCGTTGCGATGGAACGCGGGGAAGCCCCCTCTGGCCGTGCGCCCGCTCCGACCGTACAACTGTGCATCATGACTGACCACCGCCCTGACTCCCTGTCCCGCCGCGACCTGATCGCCCGCAGCGCCTTCGGTGCCCTGCCCCTGCTCGGGCTGCCTACGGCCGACCCCACCTCCGACGGAACGCCGCAGCCGCCCCGCAGCGCTCGCCCACCGCGCACCCGCGACTACGTCGTCGAAGCCTCCGCCGCGCTCGTGTACCGCAACGGCGCGCCGCAGGTCATCGAAAACGCCTCGGTGCGCGTGCGCAACAACGAGATCGTCGAGGTGCGCGAGGGACGCATTGCGGGTGCGATGGCCCGCATCAACGCCACCGGCCAATTGCTGCTGCCCGGCCTCATCTCGGGGCACACGCACGCCGCCTCGGGCAGCCCAACGCGCGGACTCATTGAAGGCGGGCGCTCGTATCAGCGCCCCATCGAACTCCTCGAAGCGCTCCCCGACGACCTCCTCGACGACATCACGGCGTACAACGTGGCCGAGCTGCTGCGCTCGGGGTGCACGACGCACGTGGAGATGAGCCTCAGCCTGAAGCAGGCGCAAAGCTACGTACGCGTGGCGCGTCGCTGGCATGTGCGCGGCTTTCCGGGCGGCATGGTGCCCGGTACCGCGCGCCTGTTCCCGATCTGGCGGCGCACCAACGACGCGGTGCTCACCGCCAGTGTGCCCGACACGATGCTCGAGATCGACGCCAATCGTGTCTTTGCGCTGTCGGTGAACGGGGCCGAGGACGGACTGATCCGCCCCATGATGACGCCGCACGCCACCGACACGCACACCCCCGACACCATGCGCGCCGTCATCGCGGCCGCGCGTGCGCTCGGCAACGGCATCCATACCCATCTCGCGCAGGGCGCCGGCGAAGCGCGCGTCACCCAACGGCTGTACGGGCAATCGCCGGCGCAGTGGCTGGAATCGCTGGGCGCCTTCGACGGGCCCTTCTTCGGCGCGCACATGACCGGCGCCACCGCCGCCGACTGGGCCATCATGCAACGACACGGCGGGGTGTATGCCCACTGTCCGTCGGGGGGCGGCGCCGGCAACTCCAGTGGCTCGCAGCCGTACCCCGAGGCGCTCGCCGCCGGCGTCCGCACCAACGTGGGCATCGACACGCACTCCAACGACTACATCGAGAACCTCAAGCTCGCCGTGATCTGCGGACGGGCGCGGGCGCGTCTGATGAACGGCGCCACCGGCAGCACGCTGCCGCTGCCGAGTGTGCAGCAGGCCGTGTACGGCGCCACGCATGTCGCCGCCGACGGACTGCGTCGCCCCGATCTCGGGCGTATTGCCGTGGGCGCCAAGGCCGATCTGTGCACCATCGACGTGAGCGGCCTGCTGGTGGGAAGCGGCGCCGTGGGCCCCGAGCCGCTCAACAACTTGCTGTACGCCAGCGGGCTCGCCGTGCGCCACGTGATCACGCAGGGCTACGTGCAGCTCTACGACGGGCAGCTCGTGGTCGACGACGAAGCGCGCATCACCGCCCGGGGCGCGGCGGCGGTGCAGCAGATCTGGGCCCAGCTCACGCAGGAAGGGTGGTTCAGGGGATAGGACGATCCTTCCGCATCCCGCGTCCGCGCGGTATAACCGCAAAGTCCCTCCGTTCAAGGCGTCTCACCGTTCAAGGTTCAAGGGGTCAGAGTCGTTGAACGGGCGCGTTCAAAGGGTAAGCGTCGGTTCAAGGGGTCAGAGTCGTTGAACGCCGTTCA
>CAIUOO010000267.1 GCA_903900795.1 uncultured Gemmatimonadota bacterium
ATCGGTCTCGATGCGGAGTACGCGGTGTCCAAGTATCTGGGCATCGGGACCACCGTCGACGTGTCGCGCGGTAACACCACCAGAAAGGACTTCCTTACGCGACTGCGCTTCGGTCAGGCGGCCGTGGCTGGTGGTGATTCGGTTCGCTACCAGTACGTGGGACAGCCAGTGAACACCGTCAACCTCGGGCTCGCGGCCACGCTGCGGTATCCGGGCAAGAAGATCGCGCCCTTTGTGATGGCGGGGGCCGGCACGTACGTCATGATTCTCGACGCGCAGGTCAACGGCAAGGAGACGCGCAACAACGACGTGTCCTACACCGGTGGCGCTGGTTTCTGGATCAAGCTCAGCGAGCAGGCCGGACTCCAGTTCGATGTGCGCGCGGTGCAGTATCAGGGCTACGATCGGGATTTCCTGAATCCGGCGCGCAACCGAAGTGAACTCATTCAACCGTTCCCGGAAGACTTCCCGACGCCTCCGGCGGCGAAGACGACTGCGTTGAACACCATGTTCACGCTGGGCTTCCGGTACGTTCCCGGCGGCATTGGCGGGGGTAAATAACGATGCGCAACATGCGTCTTCTCCTTCTGGCAACCGGCGTCGCCGCCGTTGCTGTCTCCACGGCATGTGGCGACGAACGGTCGATCACGACCGAGCCCGTAGGTGCGCTCGGCTTCGGTACGAACTTCCTTCGCACCTCCACGAATCTGCCGCGCGGCACCGTCACCTTTCCTGTTGCCATCGTGGCATCGGCTACGCCAGCCAACGACTCGGTGATCATGGTGCTGGCCGGACTCGACACGCTCACCACCGGCAGTTACACGGTGTGGTTTGCCAACGACTCGGCCACCAAGTTCGTGCGGGCCGGCGCGGTCAACATCGTCGCCACGCGTCGCGACTCGTCGCTCAATGCGGCGGGCGATCCGGTGTTCACGAACACTACGTTCCCGGTCACCGGAGCGGCCAGTTTTCGCAACGGCGGGCCCAACGTCGCGCTTCGTCTGGCGGCGTCCCGGATCTCGGCCACGCCTGCCATGGCCGCGACCGACTCGCTCAACGTCGTGATCGTCAGCATCGAAGCCGGCGCGCCGGGTGCCGCGCCGGGTGAAGTGCGTCCGTTGTGGGCGCGCCGCAGCCAGGCCAGTGCAACTCGCGTGGCCAGCCTGCGCTTCGGCACGTTCGGACGCGGCATTCCTGCGCAGCCCGGTAACCCGGGGGCCAATCAGGAGTTCGTGGTCGCCACCAACGGCGCGATGACGATCGTGCCGCGTGGTCGCGTGGAAGTGCGTGGCAACATCATGATCCTGAACGACTCGAACTACTTCCGTCCCCCCGTTGGCTATTACTACAACGCGTACGGCATCAAGCTCGACACCACCGGCAAGTTCAACGACACCACGTATCTTGGCCGTCGCACCGCGCCGTATCCCGATCGTGGCATCTCGCTGTACGATGCGGACAAGACCAACCCGGCCCCGAGCGTCGTGTTCGACAGCCCGCGCGTGATCTTCGCGATGGCGTCGCGACTCTCGGCCGACACGATCCCCGACGCGGCCGGTTCGCCGGCGTGGAGGAACTACGGGTTCGTGCGCGTGAATTTGCAGCCCAAGGCGGGCATCGAAGGGCGGATGGGTTCCTCGACGATCCTCGAAGCCACCTTGCCGCCGTCGATCCGCGGTCGCTGATCCGGTAGTGGTCCGTCGTGCAGACGGGCCCGGAACAACCACGCGCGCACGGCGATACTCGCCGCGCGCGCGTGGTCTTTCGGGCCGCCGGCGCATGGACCAACGCCGAGCGTGTGTGGTAGAAGGTGCGAGGCGCGTCACGGTGTCGTTGGTGTCCGCCGTTTCCTTTTTTGACTCTTCTGTCCCCCGGAGCCTGATCGATGATGACCGTGCGTACGACCGTGGCCTTCACGCTGGGCGCCCTCATGGCTGCCGTCACCGTGACTGAGCGCGCTGCCGCGCAGGCGTCCAATTATCCCTCCATGCAGGTGCCGACCGCCTCGACTCGCGATTACACCGCGGCCGTCTCCAGTGGCGCCGGTACGACGGCGCTGTTTCAGTGGCGCGAGGCGTGGCAGCCGCGTCGGCATTGGCAGCTCGACGCTGGACTGACTGACCGAAAGGGAAGCGACGCCCTTTCCTTGTTTGTGGGCGGCGGCATCGGCCAGGAGATCACGCGGGCCCGAGGTGACCAGCCGCTGGACGTGCTGCTCACGGCGGGGGCCGGCGCGGCCTTGGGGGGCGGGGCCACGGTGGTGCGCATTCCCGTGGGTGTGAGCATTGGACACACATTCGGCCTCGAGCAGGGCATGGCGATCACCCCGTACGTGCACCCGCGCGCGTCGCTCGATTGGGCCAGCGGCGCCGGTCGCAGCGGCGGCAGCCAGTCGGAAGTGAGTCTCAACTTCGACTTGGGCGTCAATTTTCAGGTGAACGCACAGTTTGCCGTGCGCGCGGCGGCGGCGTTTACCGGGTCGGATCTGGGCGGTGCGCAGGACACCTTCGCCGTCGGATTCAACTGGACGCCGGCCCCGTTGGCGCGCCGCTGACCGACCGGTGATCCAATCGCCCGAAAACCTGCACGGGCCGATTGACGAGTATCGTTGCGCTGGCTAAACGCGTACCGGTGTCCACGACCGAAAAACACACAGCGCCCGATCGGATTGCTCCGATCGGGCGCTTCGTTTCGTCACAAAACGCTCGATTGGTCCCACGAACTGTGATAGAGCATTGCCGGCATGTGACGCAAACGATACTATTGCGGTTCTGAAAATGCAGACGAGCGGATCGGCTGGGGAACTGTCCCGCTGGCGTTCGTTTCGTCCCTATGCAACCGCACGACTCTCCAATTCTCGACATCTCACCCACGCGCTCGATGCGGTGGCGCGCCTTCGGCGCTGCCGCCTCACGAACCCGGGTTTTCGTTTGGTGTTCCCCGGCGCGTACGCGACCCGCGAAAGCGACCGGTGCAGTGCCCTGGCGGGCTGTCCTCTGCGGAGGCGGTTGGCTGGGTTGGTAGGCCAGCGGGATCTCCACTCCCGTTGGTGAGATTTCTCTCCCCCGTTTCCGGCTTCAGATGCGCCGAGGGCTGAGCATGTCGAGATTTATGAGGTGGCTGTCGCAGGTCCCCATCGCTGTTGCCTTGTTGCTGATGCCCGTCGTGGCGCAGGCACAGGGTCCGGCCGTGATCACTGGAACCGTGAAGAGCGAGTTCGGTGATCCCCTTGAAAACGCCAACGTTTATATCGTTGAGCTCGCCATTTCGGTGGGGACCAACGCGGCGGGCCGTTACACCATGACGATCCCGGCGGATCGTCTCCGTGGGCAGGCGTTGCAGCTGCGCGCCCGTTCCATCGGCTACAAGGCCGATGCCAAGCCCATCACGCTGAAGGCGGGCCCGCAGACGTTCGACTTCTCCCTGGCCAAGGACATCAATCGCCTCCAGGAAGTCGTCACCACCGGCGTGACCGCGGGCACCGAGCAGAAGAAGCTCGCGTTCTCGGTGGCGCAGGTCAGCGACAAGGACATGCCCGTTCCGGGTTCCAACCCGCTGTCGCAGCTGCAGGGTAAGGTGGCGGGTGCCAACATCGTGTCGGCCTCCGGCCGTCCGGGTACGGCGCCCGCCATCATCCTCCGCGGTCCCCAGTCGATCAACGCCTCGGGCCGTGGTCAGGACCCGCTGTACATCATCGACGGCGTCGTGTCGCAGGGTGGTCTGCAGGACATCAACCCGCAGGACATCGAGAACATCGAAGTCGTGAAGGGTGCCGCCGCCTCGTCGCTGTACGGCTCGCGCGCCGGTAACGGCGTCATTCAGATCACCACGCGCTCGGGCAAGAACCAGAGTGAAGGCGTGAAGTTCCGCGCCAACGTGGAATACGGCATGTCGGACATCGAAAAGGAATACCAGTACCCGACCACGCACTTCATGCTGATGGACGAGACGGCGTCGCGTTTCTGCGTCTCGGTGTCGGGTACGGCCGATTGCTCGCGGACCGTCGAC
>CAIUOO010000268.1 GCA_903900795.1 uncultured Gemmatimonadota bacterium
GAACTGCGCACCCAACTCGGGGTCGACGCGCTGAAATATCTTCTTGGCGCGATCGATGAACGTCTCGACATCGGCAAACGGCTTGAGCGGCTCGTCGGCGTTCAAGTCGACGGTAACATCCCAGGGACGCAGCACATCGACGCCAAGCGAGGCGCGGCGATGCTCCATCAGGCGGGCGACCGCCGGCGTGACCGTTTTCTTCACGGCGTCGTGAAAACGTGCGGTATCTTCCGGCGAGTAGTCAAAGCGATGCTTGGCAGCGAAACAGTAGCGTTGGTAGTCGGGGAAACCGGCTTCCTTGGCCACCGCGTCGCGCAGCACATACATGTTGTCGAACAGGTCGGCAAGCTCGTCGCGCTTGACCATGTACGCGTCGGCGCCAAGGCGGAACGCGCGTTCGCGTTCGGCACGGTCAGCGGCCTTGAGGTACGGCTGCAGCTGCGGAATCGTTTTCGGCGTCCCGTCCCAGTCGACGCTCAGTCCTCCCGTGATCTTCTGATAGCCGGCAGACAGTTCTTCGATCTGCGAGAAACGCGCGACGTTCGCCTCGCGAAAAATCTCGATGTCGGTGCGGAATCGTCGAATCGTGGTGTCGAGATCTTCGCGCGACCACCCGAGGTCGATCAGCCGTTTGGCGAGTCGGACGCCCTGCTCCTCCAGCTTCGGGAAGATCTCCATGGAGAAGCGGAGATAGGCCGTCTCAGCCGCCGCGTCGGCGGTGTTGCCGGTATACGCAATCATAGCGAGGGTGCCGGCCTCGCCGACCAACGTATCGAGCCGCGACCACGTGCTGAGCCACGACTCCACGGCGGTCGACGACCCCCCGAGCGGAACCGTGGCCAGCTGTTCGTAATGCGGCAAGATGTCGTCCCACGCCGCGTCGCGAAACGCGTCGGGAGAGGCCGGGAGTTCGATCATGATGTCGGAGATTGGTCGCATACACAGCACAGTACGTCATGGCGTCGCCGCCGCGTCAGCGGAGCGCGTTGAGGTGCGCGCTCTCGCATCAGAGACTGGCGTTACTCGCCGTATGGAATCCAGATATTCTTGACCTGCACGGCACGCCGCAGGAATTCACGGCCTTCTCCCACCCGCGGATCCAACCATTCGCGCCCGTCCCATTCGGTCCACGTGCGCTTCAAGTTAGCCGCCGACGCCTGCTCAACGGCGGTGGCACCCGCATGCGATCCAACGTACCACATCGCATCGACATCGTCATGCTCCGCCAGCACTTTCGCCAGCGCATCGCGCGGGCCGGTCACGATGTTCAGCACACCGGCCGGAACGTCCGAGGTCTCGAGCACGCTATAGAAATCGGTCGCCGACAGCGGATACCGCTCGGACGGCACCGCAACGACCCGATTCCCCATGGCAAGCAGGGGAGCCACGAGTGACACCAGTCCGAGCAACGGATAGGGGTCGGGACAGGCCACGCCGACCACACCGATGGGCTCGTGCATCGCCAGCGCGACCCCGCGCAATGGCACGTCATGAACCGCCCCATCATGCTTGTCCGCCCACGCGCCGTACGTGAACAATCGCGAAATGGACGCCTCGACTTCGCGCATGGCATCGACCGCGGTGGCTCCCGTCATGGCCGAGAGCCGTGCGGCGAATTCGTGCTCGCGGGCGGACAGATTTTCGGCAAGGTAGAACAGAATCTGTGATCGCTGATGTCCGGAGAGTTTCGACCAGCCGGCGCCGGCATGCGCGGCTTCGACCGCGTTCCTCAGATCTTTCCGGTTCCCGTCGCCGACTTCCCCGACCACGCGGCCATTCGCACCCACCACGCGACGCGAGTAACCCGAGTCGCTCCGCGTCTGCTTACCGCCAATGAACAGCTTCGGGGTCCGATCGATGGCGGGTAGGGTCGATGCCGTTATCTCCGCGTCA
>CAIUOO010000269.1 GCA_903900795.1 uncultured Gemmatimonadota bacterium
CCCATCCCGAACACGGTCGTTAAGCCAAGCAGCGCCGATGGTACTCCGGTCGAGAGACCGCGGGAGAGTAGGCCGATGCCGGCACCTTGTGAAGCCCCCGTCACCCATCCTTACGGATTCCGGTGGCGGGGGCTTCTGTGTATCACTACCCTTCACTCCCACGTCGCATTCACCCGAACCTGAGTTCATGACACGGGCTGGTATCGTCACAGTCGCCGGTTTCCCCAATGCCGGCAAATCCACCCTGCTCAACCGACTCGTCGGTGAAAAGCTCGCGATTACCTCGAGCAAAGCGCAGAGCACCCGCCACCGGATTCTCGGTCTGCGGACAGAGAACGACACGCAGATGGTCATTCTCGACACACCTGGGCTCCTCGAGCCCAAGGACACGCTCCACTCCGCCATGCGCAACGCCGCGCTTGCCGCCGTGCGCGACGCCGATGTCCTCGTGCACGTCGTGGACGCCACCGCGACCATTCCAAGTGACTTCGCCACCGCGGCAGGTCTTGAGCGCGCACCGCGCGCGCGCGTGCTGCTGGCGCTCAACAAGATCGATCTCATCGATGAACCACGAAAGTTCCTGCTTCTCGAGCAGTACCCGGACGCCGTACTGCTGTCGGCGCACACGGGTGACGGGATGGATCGCCTCGTCAAGGCAATCACCGAGCGCCTGCCCGAAAGTCCCTATCTCTATCCGGCCGACGAACTGTCCACGCAGCCGGTGAAGTTCTTTTGCGCAGAGTTCGTGCGCGAAACCGCGCTCGAGCAGCTCGGGGACGAATTGCCGCATGCGCTCGCCTGTGAAATTGAGGAGTTCCGCGAGGGCTCTACTCCGCTGTACATTCGGGCGGTCCTGCACGTCGAACGCGACAGCCAGAAACGGATTGTGATCGGAGCCAACGGACATCAGATTAAGAAGCTTGGCCGCGTAGCGCGCGAGAAGATCGAGCGCTTCGTCGGGCGACCCGTGTATCTCGACTTGTGGGTGAAAGTGCTCCCCAACTGGCGTCGGAATCGAAACGCCGTGCTGCGGTTGGGATACGGCGACCCGAACGCAAAGACGTGAGACGCTGGCGTCCGTGGCTTGAGCGGTGCCTTCGCGCAGCCGCCGTGCTCACACTCAGCGTGAGTACGGCAGCGCATGCGCGTGCGCAGAACGGCGGCCTCTTTCTGTTGGTCCCGTTCGGAGCTCATGCGGCCGCTCTCGGTGAAGCCGTCGTGGCTGATTCCACGTTGGGCACGGAAGCCATGTGGTGGAACGCGGCCGCGTTAGCGCGCATCGGGAAGAAGGAAGTCGCGGTGCACCATTCGCAAACACTGATCGCCACCAGCGATATGCTCACGTTTGCGCTTCCGTCGCGCGTCCTTGGGACACTCGCCGCGTCGGCGTATCTGGTGAACTACGGTGATCAGGCGGCGACCGACCCGGTCAATGGCACTGAGATCGGGACGATCACCAACCGCAACTACCAGCTCGCGCTGTCATACGCGACACCGGTGGGGAAGCGGTTGAGCGCCGGCGTGACGTACAAATTCATCATGTTGCGATTTCAGTGCACGGGTATCTGTGGGAACGTGCCGGTGATTTCCGGGTCCACGAGTGCGTTGGATCTTGGCGCACAGTACGTACTCCCGACGACGCTGCCGGTTACCATTGGGGCGTCCGTGCGAAACATTGGGCCAGCCTTGCAAGTGAAAGATGCTGAGCAGGCAGACCCGCTCCCACGCATTGTCCAGGTCGGAGCGAAGGCGCGGCTGCCGGTGCAGTCGCTCGCCAATGCGGGTGCGTCGCTCGACGTTACCATGGACGTACAGCGGGCTGCGGCGCTGGA
>CAIUOO010000270.1 GCA_903900795.1 uncultured Gemmatimonadota bacterium
ACGGCCCACGAAATCGCGCACCAGTGGTTCCCGTATCAGCGGATGCCGGCGGATGTCGAGGGCTCGCAGATGCTGTCGGAGTCGTTGTCGGAATACGCCGCGCTGGTCGTGACCGATCGTTTGCACGGCCGACCCTTCACCCAGAAGTTCCTGCGCGCGGAGCTCGATCGGTATTTACGCGGGCGGGCGGGAGAAACGCGCGGCGAACGTCCACTCACCCGCGTGGACCAGGAGAGCTACGTGTGGTACCAGAAGGGTTCACTGGCCCTCTTCGCCCTGCGCGACCTGATCGGTGAAGCACCGCTGCACGCGGCGATCCGGGCGTATCTGGATGAGGGGCGCTTTGCCGGGCCACCGTACGCCACCACGTACGACCTCATGAAGCACCTCACGGCCGCAACGCCGGACTCGCTGCGCTACGCGCTCACCGACTACTTCGAAACGATCACCCTGTGGGATGCGCGGGCGGACAGTGTCACGAGCACCAAACGCGCGGACGGCGCATTCGACGTGACGGTGTTCGCCACGGCGCGGAAGTTTCGCGCGGATTCACTGGGGGCCGAGACTGAGCAGCCAATGGCGGATTACGTGGACGTCGGGGTGTTCGGCAAGGCGCCGGCGGGCGCACGCCTTGGTCCGCCGTTGGCCGTGCGCCGGGTCAAGGTGACGAGCGGCGCCGCACGCTACACGTTCGTGGTCCCCTCGGCCCCCGAGCGCGCGGGGATTGACCCGTACAACCTGCTCATCGACCGCAATCCCGGGGACAACACGCGCGAGATCCGGCGGTAGGGTATCCCTGCCTGCGTCGCGACGCGGACCGACCGGAGACAGCGCCCGTCGGTCGGCGTCGCGGGTCGTCTCCCCCGCCCCCCTTCGCCGTGGAGTGGGCGCCCGACCCGCGCCTAGCGCAGGCGTGCGTCCACGCTGTAGCGCCCAGGCCCCATCACGAGCACGGCCACGAACCCGCCCGCGTATACAAAGGGCAACTCGCCGCTCTGCTCACCAGACAGCGCCATGCCGTGCGCAAACACGAAGGCCGTGGCCATGGTGACGCTCAGCGCCAGCGCAGCCCACCGCGTGCCGAGGCCGAGCGCCAGCAGCACCGACGCGCCCGCCTCGGCCATCGTGGCCAGCAGGAGCGAAGCCTCGGGGCCGAAGCCGAAGGGATCGGCAAACCGCACCGGATCTGCCTGCAACCGCGCCACCTTGCCCATACCGTGCAGCGTGCACATGCTCGCGCCAAGCCACAGCCGCAGCAGGAGCAAGCCGACGTCCGGGGCGGTGGGAACGGCGCTGAGGGTGAGGTAAGCACGTGCGCGTGACATGAACGACTCCGAGGCATGGGATGACGATCCCCGCGCAGCCGGGGGGCGACCGGCGTATACTACACCCATGATCCGGTTTCGCACCCGACAGGAGTGATCCCCATGCCGATGGCGCCCGTGCTGTTCCGTCGTCTGGCGCTGGCCTGCGCCGTGATGCTGCCCCTCATCGCTGCGCCGCTGCGCGCGCAATTGGTGCCGCTCGACTCCGTCCGCATCGACGATCCGACCCTTGTGTACGCGGTGACCCTCTCGAACGCGACCACGCTGATCGGTCGGGTCACGCTGGTGAGCGCCGACTCGGTGCGCGTGGTGTCGGCCGCGATGACGGCCACGGTGGCACGCCGCGAGGTGCGTTCGGTGCGCGCCTATCCCGCCACCGCGCTGCACGACGGCGTGCTGTGGCCGGAGAACCCCCATGCCACCCGCCTGCTCTTCGCCCCCACCGCCATTCCGCTGCGCCGTGGGGAGGGCTACGTCGCCGACTTCTGGATCTTCTTCGCCAGCGCCGCCACCGGCGTCACCGACCGGTTCACACTCGGGGCCGGAATGTCGCTTTTACCGCTGGACAACTTCGGCGACAACATCTTCTACGCGCTCCCCAAGTACACCGTGGTGTCGCAGCCCCGGCTCAAGGTCGCCCTCGGGGCGCTCATGGCGTCGGTGCCGTGGACGCGCAGCGACGACGGTAACCGCCGGCGGCAGTCACTGGGCATTCTGTACGGCGTCGCCACCACCGGCTCGCCGGAAAGCAACCTCACCCTTGGCGCCGGCTGGGGCTACGTGGGCGGCACGCTGGCGAACAAGCCGGTGCTCACGGTGGGCGGGCAGCACCGGGCCACGAAGCGGATCGCGCTCATCTCCGAGAACTGGTTCGTCCCCTTCGACAACGACGTGGGCGGGTTCGTGTCGTACGGCGTACGCATGTTGGGCGAAAAAATCGCGGTGGACCTCGCACTTGGCAGCCCCGTTGGCGCCGATGCGTTCTACTTCCCCGGCATCCCGCTGCTCGGCTTCGCCTTCAAGTTTTGACGCGCCGCTGCGCAGCTATCCGGTCACGGTGAACGGCGGCGTGATCACCTTCTCCGTCTAGTCGGTGCGCGCGCGTCTGCTGCTGGTGCCGTCGCTGTTGGTGCTGTTGGGCGTGGGTGCGCGTCCGCAGAGGCGGAGTGGGACGTGGTGAACGACGGCGGCCATGTCGGCCGTGCCGTCATCACTGCGGCCACGCCGTACCGGGTTGGCGTACGAAGCGTCGGAGTTTGGCGCGCCCAACACTGACCTTGCGCCGCCGACGCTGCGATCGGCACCTTTGGCGTGCGCACTCCGCGCGTCGCGCGCTCCCCATCTCCAGTGAGGCACCATGTCCGGACCGTCGTCGACCAAACCAAACGCG
>CAIUOO010000271.1 GCA_903900795.1 uncultured Gemmatimonadota bacterium
ATCATCGGTCGGCTACCGCACACCAACGAGTCCACGTGCCGCATCGCGCAACCGCTTGGAGTCAAAACCGACGCCGGCGCGGAACACGGTGACCACGCGATAGAGATCCTGCGGATTGACCGCCGGATTCCCCTCCACCAACACCAGATCGGCCCGACGTCCGGGGGTGATCGCACCAATCTCCTGCGCACGACCGAGAATCCGTGCGCCGTTGAGCGTCAGAATGCGGATCGCCGCCTCGGCCGAGAATCCCGCTTCACGCAGCATCTCGAAGTTGCGGAGATTGCCGAAGCCGGGGAGGAAGCCGGTGCCCCATGGGTCGGAGCCGGCACCGAGCAGGCCGCCGGCCTGCACGAAGTCGTACTCCCAACGCATCATGTTCGTGAGCAGCGCGGGACTCACGGTGAGGCCACCATCCGTCCCAAGGGCGGCATGGTTCGCCTCCACCTCGCGACGGACGTCCGGATCGAGCATAGCCATCGCGGCCGTGTCCAGACGGAACCGTTCGCGCGAAAAGCTCTCATACACGGCGAGCGTGGACACCACGGGCGTGCCGCTCTTCGCCAGACGACGAATGGACGCCTGCACCGCGGGCGACCCGGCATCGATCGTACTCTGAATGCGCATGTTCTCCGGCGGACAGACGTCCGGTTGCTTCCCCGGCACATAGTCGCTCGCCGTGATGAACCCATGTTGAAGCGCATCGATCCCCGCGTCGGCCGCTTCGGCGAAGGTGACCGAGCAGAGATGCCCCGTGACCTTGAGTCCTCGCGCGTGCGCGGCCTGAATCACCTCGCGCAGCATCGCCCGCGAGATACGCCCCTGCACCTTGACCCACGTGGCCCCCTCGGACGCCCAGTAGGCAATCACGCGCCGGGCTTCCGCGGCCGAAGTGAGCGGCCGCGCATTGATGCTGACCGTGGCGGCGCCATCGAGATACGGGCCGGTGATCAGATAATCCGGGCCGGGGAGACGACCGGCGTCGATGGCCTGCTTCATGGCCCGCTCCTGATAGGGGAGCATGCTCCCGGCGCTCATGGCGGTGGTGACACCGTGCGCGAGGTACAGTAGGGGGCCGCTGGTACTCATCTGCGTGATGCGTTTGACGCCGCCGAAGTACGAGTGCTCATGCAGCCCGACGAGTCCGGGAATCAGCGTGTGCCCTGGACGCTCCAAGCGCAGCGCGCGCGGGGGGACGGCGATAGCGCCGATTGGTCCGACCGCGGCGATACGACCATCGCGCACGAGGACCGTCTGGTGGGCCGCCGACGGCGCGCCGGTCCCATCGATCACCGTCACGTCAATGAGGGCGACGAGTGGCGCATCGACGGACACAAACGGGCGCATGGCGTCGGTGACCGGCAGACGCTTGGTCGCGGCGGGCTGTGCCCGGAGTGTGTCAAACGCACCGGCACTCGCCACGATCCATGCCGCGGCACACACGAGTACTCGACGCTGACGGACGATCATCACAAGCGGCCTCCGGAAGGGGATCCCGTCGATATACGGTGGCGTGGGCCACGCTGTCCAGCGGGACGCGGTTCGGTCGGACGCCGGGCATCTGCTTGACAAGTCGCACAGCGCGCTGAAACGTACGCTCGCTGGCCAACCGACAGGTGTTGTTCTTCGTCACCCCTCCCTTGGAGCTCCATTGCTTCCCTTCCCTCCTTTCGGTCGACGCGGGCCGAGGACATGGCTGCTGGCAACCGCCATGACGTTCGGCCCTGCCCTGCTCACGGCGCAAGCCACTGGTGTCCTTACCGGTCGAGTGACGGATCGTGCGTCCGGCCAACCCATCAACGGGGCCCGAGTCGCGCTCCTCGGGGACGCGACGATCGGGGCCAACACGGATGCCGACGGACGCTATTTCGTGCGCGGCGTTCCATCGGGCAGCCAGACCGTCCGCGCGCTGCGCATCGGCTACCGTCCCGAGTCCATGCCGATCACCGTGAAAGGCAACGATACGCTGCGAGTGAACCTGTCCCTGTCGGTCTCGGCGGTCGATCTCGCGCAGGTGGTCGTCACGGGCACGGGTGGCGCCGTCGAGAAGCGTAAGATCGGCGCGTCGATTGGCACCATGGACGTGTCGGCGCAGCAGGAGCTGATGCCAGTGAACAACTTCACCTCGGTGCTCGCGGGCAAGATGACCGGCGTGCGCTCGGTGGGCGTGGGCGGCGGTGTCGGCGGCTCACAGGATCTGCGCATCCGTGGCATCGCCTCCTTCTCGCTCAACCAACGACCGGTGGTATACATCGATGGCGTGCGGGTCGACTCGCGCGGCACCGAATGGACGACGTCCACGGGCATGGCGGCCACCGCCTGCTGCTCCTTCTCGGGCGGTACCTCGGCGGATCGTCTCAGCGACCTCAACCCGAACGATATCGAGCGGGTGGAAGTGCTGAAGGGTGCCGCCGCGGCCACGCTCTACGGCTCCGAAGCCACCAACGGGGTCATTCAGGTCTTCACCAAGAAGGGACGCGGCGAAGGACCGATCCAGTGGAACCTTGGCCTTGGCAGCGGCTACAACCGCCTCCGGGACAACCTCCCCACCAAGGAATTCCCGCGCTTCAAGGGGCCGGATGGCTTCCAGGCGCTCGACGCGAACGGCTTGATCCAGAATGGGCCGTACAACTCCGTCGACATCAGCGCGCAGGGCGGCACCTCCAAGTCCACCTTCTTCGTTTCCGCGCTCGGCACCAAAGAAGTGGGTTCGATCCAGCCCAACGATCAGACGAAGGGCAATCTGCGCGCCAACATCACCTTCGTGCCGAATTCGAAGTGGACGGTGGACGTGAAGACGGCGTACACACGCAACGTCGTGAACGAGCTGCAGGCCGGCAACAACTGGACGGCACTCCTGGGGAATGCCATCAATGGCAATCCGCGCACGGCCACGGCGGCACGCCCGTATGGCGAGGCGTGGGTCCCCGTCGCCGATATCGCGACGATGGAAACGAAGAGCGACGCGGACCGCTGGACCGGCGGCCTGACGCTCTCCTACGCCATGCGCTCGAACTTCACCCATCGCCTGATCTTCGGGACGGACGTGGTGAATGAGCAGAAGTCCCGTTTCTTCCCCTACGCGGGCGCCTTCGGTCCGGCCGGTGTCACCAATGGCCAGCGCAACATCGGCCTCCGCAATTACCGCACGACGACGTTCGATTACCTGAGCACGCTCAACTACAACCTGCCGTTCGGCATCACCAGCGTCCTCTCCTTCGGCGGTCAGGGCTTCTGGGAAAGCCAGCGCCTCAACATTGCCGTGGGCAACAACTTCCCGGGTCCCGGTGTCTCCACCGTGGCGGCCGGTGCCGTCACGAACGGTGGTGAAGCGTTCACGGAAACGATCAACCTCGGCCTGCTCGCGCAGAACCGCTTTGCCTGGAATGATCGGCTCTTCGTGACCGTGGGCGCCCGCATGGACGGCAACTCGGCGTTCGGCAAGGATTTCGGTTTCCAGCAGTACCCGAAGGTGGACGCCTCGTACGACCTCTCGAAGCACCGGAAGATTGTGCCCGACGTCGTCAGCGCCCTGCGCCTGCGCAGTGCCATGGGCCGTGCCGGCAAGATGCCGGGACCGTTTGACTCCTTCCAGAGCTTCGCGGCGGCGCCGGTGTTCAAGGACGTCCCGGGCATCGTGCCCCTCAACCCCGGCAACCTCGACCTGCGTCCAGAAGTGACGACGGAACAGGAATTCGGCTTCGAGCTCGGACTCTTCCAAGATCGCCTGGGCCTCGAAGCCTCGCGTTATTTCTCCGTCACGCGGGATGCGATCGTCAACCGCCCGTACGCGCCGTCGCAGGGCTTCAATCAGGCCCAGCGCGTCAATATCGGCGCGCTCGAGAACCGTGGATGGGAAGCGACGCTCAAGTATCTGATCGTCAGCACGCCCACCTTCGATTGGAGCACCAACATCAACGTGGACGGGAACAAGAACCTGGTGACCGATCTCGGGGGGGTAACCCTCGCTGGTACGGCGGTCAAAGTCGGGTATCCCGTGCAGGGCGTCTGGGGGCAGAAGCCGAACGGCTACAGTGTCGTGAACACCGG
>CAIUOO010000272.1 GCA_903900795.1 uncultured Gemmatimonadota bacterium
CGGCGGAGGAGCGAGCGATGCTCCTCCAGCGCCTGCGAGCTGGTGATACCCACGCCGAAGCCGCCGCGCACGTTGGTTGCTCCGCAAAGTCGGTGCAACGCCTCTTGCAGCAGACCGGCGGCGTGCCGCGGCGCATCGCGACCGCATCGCCGCTGCGCCTCTCGTTGGCGGAGCGAGAAGAGATCTCCCGTGGGCTGCAGGCTGGTGACTCCTATCGGGGTATCGCCGCGCGGCTTCATCGTGCGCCGTCCACGATTTCGAGAGAAGTGGCTACCAGCGCGACGCCCGGGCAGTATCGCGCGTGGCGCGCTGACGCGGCGGCCACGGCCCAGCGTGTCCGGCCCAAAGCCCGCAAGCTCGAGACGAATGCACGTCTTCTCGCGGCCGTCGAGTACGGTCTTGCACGTCGCTGGTCACCACAACAGATCGGTGCGAGGCTCGCGGTGGACTACCCACAGGACGCCACCATGCGCATCTCACATGAGACGCTCTATCGCACGCTCTATACGCCGCAGCATGGCACGCTACGGGCGAGCCTCAGTGCCAACTTGCGGACCGGCCGCACTCGGCGCCGCCCATGTGGGCGGCTGTCAAACAATGGGCGGCTGAAGCACATGGTCTCCATTCACGAACGCCCACTGTCGGTACTTCAGCGCCTTGAGCCCGGACATTGGGAAGGCGATCTCCTGTTGGGTCAACTCGGACGCTCTGCCATCGGGACACTGGTCGAACGGCAGACGCGATATTGTCGATTGGTGCTGCTGCCCGTCGGGCGCGTCGCTGGAAGAGTGGTGGAGGCGCTCGTGGACACGTTCGGTTCCCTGTCCATGACGCTTCGGCATTCGCTGACGTGGGATCAAGGCCGAGAGATGGGTGCCCACCGCGCTTTCACAGCTGCGACGAACATCCCGGTGTACTTCTGTGATCCGCGCAGCCCGTGGCAACGCGCCACGAACGAGAACACCAACGGCCTCCTTCGGCAGTATCTTCCCAAAGGAGCGGATCTGACCAGCCTCACCCAGCACGACGTGACCTGCATCGAACATGAACTCAACGGTCGTCCACGCCGAGTGCTCGGCTGGCGAACCCCCGCAGAGGCCTTGGCACAATCCGTTGCGATGACCGATTGAAACCGCCGGCCACCACGCGCGCGGTGTCCACCGACTCGGCGGACACGGCGGTGGCGACCGCGGCCACCGCGGCGACCGTGGTGTCGGGCCCGGCGGCGACGGCCAGTGTGTGCGAGCCCTATCGCGCGCTGATCGTGGAGGGGCTGCACCGCGGCCGGAACGCGATGGCCATCTGGCAGGACCTCGTCGACCAGCACGGCTTCGCCGGCCGCTATGCCAGCGTGCGGCGCTACGTGCGGCGCGTGCGCGGCGGGCTCACGCCCGAGCCGTCCGGCATCATCGAAACGGGGCCCGGCGAGGAAGCCCAGGTCGACTACGGCGAGGGCCCGATGGTCCGCGATCCGACCACGGGCAAGTACCGCCGCACGCGGCTCTTCGTGATGACGCTCGGCTACTCGCGGAAGTCGGTGCGGCTGCTGACGTGGCGCTCGAGCAGTCAGATCTGGGCCGAGCTGCACGAGCGGGCCTTCCGCCGGCTGGGCGGGACGGTGCGCGTGATCGTGCTCGACAATCTGCGCGAAGGCGTGCTACAGCCCGACGTGTACGACCCGACGATCAATCCGCTCTACCGCGATGTGCTCGCGCACTACGACGTGGTCGCGCTACCGTGTCGCGTGCGCGATCCGGATCGCAAAGGCAAAGTGGAGTCGGGCATCGGCCACACGCAGAAGACGCCGCTCACGGGCCAGCGC
>CAIUOO010000273.1 GCA_903900795.1 uncultured Gemmatimonadota bacterium
GCCGCATCCAGTCGGCAATCTGTGCCATGCGGAGCCGCTGCTTCTCGGCTTCGTCGTCCTCCGTTTCCCGCACATACGGTGCCGTCATCGCGTCGCCCCTAATTGGAGAAGTAGTGAGTCGCGCTTGCCTTCGGCTTGCAGCCGCTTCACCCAGTCCGGGCGGCGAGCAGCCGATTCCCACGCGGCAAATTGGATGTGCGGCTGGTCAGGGAACGCTTTCCAGAACGCGCCCGCCACCAGTCCGCACGACTCGGCGTGCTGCCCGAGCCAATACCAGAACTTCGGGGACGCATTCCACCGCTTCTTGCTGTCGATCACGTCCGCGCCCAACGTCCAGTAGTGAAAGCCGGTCTGCGCGGTGGCGACGTTCGTCACCTTGGCGCCGGGGCGCGTGCGGCCGTAGCTGTACAGATACCGCTGGCGCCGATCCGAGCGATACGTCTCAAACACCATCGCCGACCAGCCCCCCGCCTGCATCTTCGCCAGCGTGCAATCCACCTGGCGTCTGACGCCCACCGGCAGCACCTCGAGCGAGTTGCACGGCACCGACGCAAACGCCGTGTCACGGCCCGTGAGCAAATGTTCAGGCCAGCACGGCTTCGGGAGCGTGGTCGAAGGCTGTGCGGGCAGCGTCAGCGGGGCCAAGGCCAGCACCGCCCCAAGCGCCAGCCGCCCAATCACGCCGACCGCCGGATACGCGCCGCCTTCACGGGCCGAGGCGGCTGCTCGAGCACCGTGATCCGCGTCTCGTGGTCGGCGATGATGTCGCCCAGCCGGTTGAATCCGCGCTCCTGCGCGTCGTTCGTCCGGGCCAGCGCTGAGGTCAACGCTCGCGTCTCGTCGGTGTTCGTCTGGATCGCGTGGACCACCGTGGTCAGCGCGGGCGCCACGTGTTCGTTGTGGAACGCCGTCAGCAGCCCCCGGAGGCCCTTACCCACCACGACGACAATGCCCAGCACCGTCGCCACCGCGCCAATCGTTTCAACAGCTTGCATGGTGCGCCCCTGCAATGCGTGAGTGGCGGGCGCTAGCCGCACGGTTTAGCGTGTTGGATATGACCGCTCTCTGTCGCTTCGTCGGTGGCCTCGTGCTCGTATCGTCCACCATTGCGCTCGGTGTCGGCGAGTTCGCCTTCGCCGGCGCGGGCGCCGCGTTGTCGCTTGTGTGGCTCATCGCCGGCCAGCTTGCCGCGCTCATCGCGCGGACCGAGACGCCGCCCCGCCCATAGCCCCACGCAGCACCATCTGGCGCATCAGATTGGCGCGAATGGCCGGCTCCATCCGTCGCAGCATCGCAATCGCTTCGTCGCGGCTCATGGCCCCTGGCGCACCCGCCATCAGCACCTTCGACATCGCGTCCATGTCCTGACCGAGCGCATTGCGGGCCAGCGCGTTCGCGCCCTTGCCAATGGCCTTGACGCCCGCCGCGAGCGGGCTCGTCGCGGCCTGCAGCAGCTCGGCCGGGTTCACGCCTTGTTCGGCCTGATCGGCCAGCTTCTCGGCCGTCTGTGAGCCGCCCATGACCGTGTTCCGCGTCTGCAGTCGCCGCTGTGCGTTGCTCGCCGTCTCGCGGATCTTCGCCGCCTGTTCCGCGTTTCCTCGCGTCGCCACGTTGAGCCGGGCGTCCGCGTAGTCAGAGCCCATGACCGTCGGCGCCGGATTCCGGATCTGACCCGCCGCCCCACTCTGCAGGCGGCCCAAATCTTCTTGAATGGTGTTCCCGACGCCCCTCGCAATCATCGGGGCCTGCGGATCACTCAGCAGACGCGCCTGATCGGCCGGCATCATCGTGCGCCCGACCCGCTGGCCCTGCGCGAACGCCTCGCGCTCCTGCATCGGCTTCGCGTAGGTCTGCTGCGCCTTGCCCCAGAGCCCCGCGCCGTCGTCACCCTGGTTGCTGAACTCGTACAGCAGCGCCTCCACTTCGTCGCGCACCTGCACCAGTTCGGCCATCTGCTGCGACGAGGCGCCGCCTTCCTTGCCTTCCAGCCGGGCAATCTCGTCATCCAGCTCGAGCTTCCACCGCTGCACAGCCTTCGCCGGCATAGACGGCAGCGTGGGAGCCGCGGCTTCGTCGGGCAGCGAGACCGTGCCACGCCCCGGCACCACGCGCACGTCGTCCGCAATGCGCGCGTTCGGCCTGCTC
This sequence comes from uncultured Gemmatimonadota bacterium, assembly GCA_903900795.1. GTDB lineage: Bacteria > Gemmatimonadota > Gemmatimonadetes > Gemmatimonadales > Gemmatimonadaceae > Gemmatimonas. Next base: position 2,146 of record CAIUOO010000273.1, read on the forward strand.
ATGCGCCGCGCCATCACTTCCGGCCAGTCCACCCCGCGCTCCTCGAGCTCCTTCGTAATCCGGTCAATCACCCCGTTCGTCTGCTCCACGCGCTGGTTCGCCTTCGCCTGCATCGACGGCCCGCCACCCTTCCGCGTCGCGGTCGCAATCTTGATCGTGCCCTGGCTGCTCGCGTTGTCGGAATCGACAAACCGGTAGACGCCCTCGCCCATGTCGCGCTGTTGCCGCGTGGTCAGCTCAATCAATTCGTCCATCAGGTCGTCGGAGTCCACCTGCGTCACGGGGCGCAGCTGTCCGCTAGCCGTGCGCGCCGGACCGCGGGTGCCGGCGACTTCTCCGATCACGTCGTCCGCCATCTCATCCGCGCGCCCGCGCACGGATTCCACAATGGCCTTGCGGGACGGCATCGACTGGCCGCGGTTCGCGTAGCCCTTCACCGTCGCATCGTACGCACTCGCCGCCGCCGGCCGGTCCAGCAGCTCAACCAGACGCGGATCCGTGATCGTAACGCCCTCGACGGCTTCGTCGTAGATCGGCTTGGCGTTCGTACGCGCCTCGAGCAGTTTCGCCGCCCTGAACGCCTCGTCATCAATCGGGTCGCCCAGCGCATCCCGCACGGACGACTGCACGCGCCCCACTTCGTCGCGCGCGCGGCGCGTCAGCCCCTGCTCGATCTCGTCCGGCGCCGTGTACCCCAACCCACGCGCCACGCGGAGGTCGCGCACCCCCTTCTCCCCGATCACTTCGGAGAGAATGTCCGGCCCATCGGCCGTGGCACTGCGGGCCGCCAGATCGTCCAGCGTGAGGTTCTGGTTGCCCAACCGCTGCAGCACGCGCTTGACGGCCGACTCGTCCGGCCCATCCGCGCGAATCGCCCGACGAATCGCGCCGGCTGGCTTCTGCCCTTGCCCGACGCGCGACAGGAGATTGCGCGTCCCTCGAATCAACTCGGCACCGCCCGCAAACCCGAGTCCCGCACCGGCGCCCAGCGCGCCACCCACCACCACCGACTTTGGCACGTCCGTGAGCTCGTCCGCCACGCCGGCGCCACTCACCGCGCCCGCCGCGCCGCCCATCTTGGCCGCGCCACCCAGCCGCTGCGCTAACGTGGCCGTCGCGTCGACCTTCGGCGCCAGCCCGGCGCCCCGCAGCCCGCGCGCCACCATGCCGGCCCCGCTTCCGAGCTTCGCCAGCCCCGCGCCCGACGCAAGGCCGCCCACCAGATTCGCACCTAGCGCCAGCCCGCCAAACTCGTCGGCAAACTTCGCGTTCTTCGCGCGCACCTCGTCGCGTGCCTCGCGGTAACTGCGCGGTCCCGTCGCGGCCTTGTACGCGCCCTCGCCTTCGTCGGCAAATCCCGCCGTCAGCCCCTGCGCGACCTGCCGCCCAAGGTTCTTGGCGTCTTCGGTCATGTCGCGCTTTGGCGCCCGGACGCTGGCCACCGGGGGCGCTTCACTCGCCGCCCGTGGCGTCGTCGGCTTGTACGGGTCGCCGCCTTGCCCCTTACTCGCCTGGTACTCGCGCCACAGCCGGCGTACTTCCGCCTCGTCCAATCGGGGTCCGGTCATGGCTCTTCCTCACGGCGCTGTTGGAGAAACGCCCGAAAGCCGGGGTCGTTCAGATCCGGCTCGGTGCCGGCGTCCGGTGGCACCGCCAGCGCACGACCCGCCGCCCCCTTGAGCGCCGACAGGATGCGCGCGCGGGCTTCTCGCTTCTGCTTGAGCGTCGTCGGATCGTCGCCCGGCAGTGGCGTGAACGTCAGCGCAAACCGTTGCACTTCCGTCTCGGGCGCATTGGCACCCGACGTGTAGCGCAGCCACATATCCGACAGCTGCAGCGCCGCCTGCGTGACTTGGCGCTGCTGGTCGCTCGTGACCACGTTGCCCACGCCCATGCCGACCGATTGCTTAGCGCGATCCATCCACGATGGCGCCCCGCGCATGACCGGCGTGCCGTCGGCCCCAGGCGGCGCCAGCAACCCCTCGAGCGTCTCGGCGCCCTGCTGCGCCACCGAATACAGCGCCGCAGCCTTGCGCTCGCCTTCCGTCGGCAACCCCACCCGCAAGGGCTGACTGGCTCGCGTCGTCGCCGCGCGTAGCGTTGCGGCGCGGTTCTTCGCGTTCTCACTGGCTGTGAACGTGTTCTGCCGCGTATCCCGATCGCCCTGCTGTGTGGCGTTCAGCGTGTCGCGCTGCAGCGTGAATTCGTTGTCCGCCATCTTCTCGCCGCGCCGCTGCTGTGCGCTCATGCGCGCCGTGCGTTCGGCCAACGACTCGGCCGCCCTCACCATCGGCTTGCCGCCCACGCGGTACTGCGTCGGGCTCTCGGCCGCCGCCTGTGCGGCGCGCCCGTAGCTGCCGAGCGCCCCCATCGTTGCGCCCATACCACCGCCCATCGTGCTCCCGAGTTCGGCCGCGCCGCGCATCAGCGTGCCCATCTGCCGCGTCGGTTCGGTGTCGCGCAGTCCGCTATCGATCGCGGCGTTGCGGTCCTGCTCGCGCATCCGGTCGTCCAGCATCGCCTGCCGCTCGCGCTGTTCGCGCAGCGCCTCGGCCTGCGCTTCCATCTGCACGCGCTGGCGTTCGTCGAGCATGGCCTGCCGCGCTTCGGCGCGCTGCTGCTGCGCGAGTGCCTCCTCCCGCGCCATCGCGCGCTCCCGATTCTGCGCGTACCCCGCGAGCCCGCGCCCCAAGGCCCCCGCAAGCGTGCTCATATGTCTTCCGACCCGCTGTTCACCCGGGGACGTTGACCGCCGCCAGAACTCTGGCCGCCACCCGCCCCACGGCGCCGCAGCGAGCCCGCCGCCGCCAACGCTTGGGCCGCGCCTTCGTAGGCGTCCGACGATTGCCCCGCATACCGATCGGCTTGCGCGCCGTAGACGGTCGCCGGCGACGTGCCGCCGAAGCCGAGGTTCGCCGTGCCGAGGCCGCGGTTGTAGCGATTGCCGCGCAGCCGCTCCTCAAAGTCCGCGCGATCGTACTCGTCGCCGATGGCGTCACGGCTCAGGCCGTACTGGTAGGTGCGCTCCCCGCGCAGTTCGTTGCGGTTGCTGCGGTCGTTGGTGCGCTCGTCGCCCAAGTAGCTCCGCATATCCGAGAACCGCGTGCGCGTAAAGTCGCCCCGGTTGTACTCGTCCTTCCGGCCCGTGTCGCGCTCGTCCACGCCCGCGCTGTATTCGTCGCGATTGAAATTGCCATAGTCGTTGGCCTGCTTGCTCGTAAAATTGGCCTGCCGTTCGCCGAGCCCGACCCGCGCCGTGTCTTGGAGGCCGTAGCGGTCGCCCACGTCCATTGACAGGTTCGACTGATCGCGGCCCATGCCGTACACATCGCGGCCGATGCCCTGCAGATCGTTGGCAAGCCCCCGCTGGAAACTGGCCCCGAACTGCGACCCCTGCGCCCGACGCTGCGCCGCACTTTCCGATTGCGAGGCGTTAAAC
>CAIUOO010000274.1 GCA_903900795.1 uncultured Gemmatimonadota bacterium
CCGCCGTTCGCCTTCGTCTCGCGGGCGATCTGCCCCACCCCACGGGTCGGCGTGCCCTTGAAGAACATGTGCTCCAGCACGTGGGCGATGCCGACCACGTCGTCGGGTTCGTCAAAGTACCCCACTTTCACATGGGTGACGATCGCGACCACCGGTGCCGATGGATCGCGACGCACGAGCAGCGTGAGGCCGTTCGGCAGCACGTCGCGAACGGTGTTATGGTGCAGCGCGAGCGCATCGCTCGGCCGCTGAATACGTGTGGTCATCGGGGAATCGGGGTCGGGTAGCCGGCGCTCGCTGGCGACAACGGCGCGAGCATCGCCGGTGGCGTCGGGGCCACGCAGCGAGACCAGTCTCCGGGTCCGGCGCGATCGGTCCAACGGCGCGCTTCGTCGAAGCGGCGCAAACGGAACAGCGCACACCCCAGAAAGCCCTGGGCGACGCGGTCGGTGGGGTCGAGCCGCAGTGCGCGCACGTAAAACCGTCGCGCAATCTCGGGCTGCCCATCGGCCAGCATCGCCGAGGCAAGTTCGCGGGTCGCGAGCGCACTGTTCGGCGCAAGGCGCACCGCCGTGGTCAGGAAGCGACGCGCGCGGGGCAGATCACCGTCTTCGCGCGACATACGCCCGAGGAAGATGAGTGGACCGGCGTCGTCGGGATGCCGCCGGGCGACCTTCGCGAACGCCGTGCGCGCTACGCCACGCGCCCCTCGGGCGTAAGCAGCCACCCCCTCGCGATAGACGCGGTCGGAGCGCTGCGACAGCACCCACCATCCGAGCGCCGTCAGCACGCTAACGACCAGCAACGCGATCATGATGCCACGTGCGGAGAGCCATCGTGGGGCGGTCCGGGCATCGACGCCGTCGCTCGCGAACGCAGCCGATAAGGTCGAAGCGGACGACATCGCCGTCTTTGGATCGGCCGGCGACACGTCACCGACCGCCGGCATGTCGTTCGCTATGGTGCGAAGCGGCGCGGCGGAGGCCGCCGAGCGGTGCAGATCCACGGCGTGCTCGAGCGCGAGCCACGCTTCACGCAACAGCGTGCGCTCCGACTCACTTTCGGCCGGACGATCCGAGCCATCGGCCCAGGTAACGAGCGCCACCAACCCATGGGCCTCGGTCAGCGTGAGCGCGCCCCGTCGACGTGCTTCGCCGATAAGCGCCTGCCCGCTGAGCTCCGGTCGTGCGGTGACGGCCTGCAGCACCCGCTGAGCGCCTGCCCACACCGCGGGGGCTGGCGACGTGCTTTGATGGCTCAAGACGAAACGCGCCGCGTTGAGCGCGGCGCGTGGGTCGGAGGTGGTCGGTTCACATCCTGTGGTCATGCGACGTGATGCCCACTCACTAGCGATCGATCCGCAGCATACCGACCTCGGCACCACCACGCAAAAAAGCTTCTGGCGCGTCGGACGCGACCTGCTTGCCGGTGGCGCCGTAAAAGCGGCGCGCTTCGGCGGCCATGTATTCGTCGAGCGGTCGACCGGCATCACGCGCGTCGCGCAGCGCGCGCACGATCTCCTCCCAGGTGCCTTCAAACACGCTGCCATCTCGCATGACGACGCGGTGGGACGTCTCCGCCGCGAGCACGTCGGTGAATGCCGACTCGGCCTGCTCACCCTGGTGTTGGTTCACCAGTCCGGTGAGCAGACCACCCAATGCCTCAAGCTGTCCTTGCGCCTCAGCTGGTCCCTCGAGACTCGCCTCGGCATCCTGCTCCATCATCGACTGTTCGACTTCTTCGAGCAGATCGTCGATGTCGTCCGTCTCGTCGGCCAACTCGATGAGTCGGGCCTCCCATGGCTTCAGTTCGCCGTCGGTGTCGTCGAGCTTGTACACCGACTTCTTGAGTTCGACCAGACGCCAGATGCCGAGTTCGTCCCAATGATCTTCGGGCGTGGTCTTTTCGAATTCGACCAGCGCCTGATCGAGGTCGCCAGCATCGTACATGAGATTGGCGAGGTACACACGGGCCTCGACCAGCTTCGGATCGAGATCGAGCGCGCGATTGAGCGCCTCGACCGCCTCGGCGTCGTGTCCCATGCGGTGCTGCGCATATCCCACGCAAGCGGCGGCCTCGGCCGAGTCGGCGGCGTGGGCGACGGCGCGGTCGAAGTACGTGATCGCGGTCTCGACGAAGCCTTCGCGAAAGAGCGCGCGACCAATCTGCAGCATCAGGTCGACGTCATCATCGTAGCCAAGCGTGACCGTCTTCTCGAAGGTGAGGAGACCGGCATCCACCTGTCCGAACTTGAGCAACACCTCACCGAGGCCGGCGAGGGCGTCTTCATGATCGGGATCGAGCACCAACGCTTCCTCGAAGCTGCGTCGGGCCCAGGCGTACTCCTCCCTGGCCAATCGCGCGTACCCGAATCCGACATGCAGTTCGACGGCGTTCGGGTACAGTGCCACGGCTTCGCGGAGCAGGGCGATCGCCTCGTCATACTTGCCCTCATCGTAGAGGGCGTGAGCACGCTCGTCGTATTCCTCGGAACTCAGGAACGGGGTGGGCATTATCTGTCAAACCTCCGGAGCGAGCGGGTTACCGGATAGTACCATGCGCCTCGTGCTTCGTTCACTCGTGGCCCCTCGTCGTGCTCCCCGACCCGCGCGTACCCCTTCGCAGCATCGACTCATACCGGGGCCGCGTCGACACGAGCAGCGGCGAGCGCCACGGCGATCCGTCCGGCCAGCGCGGCGTTGTTTTCGAGCAATGCCAGATTGGCCACCACCGATTTTCCCTCTGTGCGACGCTGAATATCGGCCAACAGGAACGGCGTCACGGCGGCTCCGCGCGCACCGGCCACACGGGCGGCGGTCAGCGCGGCCACGGTGGCGTCGTTCACCACCTGCGCCGACAGCGCGCTGGCAACCGGCGGCGGCTGTACGACCAGCATGGCGCTGCGACACCCGACCGCCCGGTGCGCCAGCCACGCGGCCGCGATCTGATCGGGCGTATCGAGGGAGACCGTAAGGGCGAGACCGGTATTCATCGAGAAGAAACCGGGCAATTCGCTCGTGCGGTAACCGACCACAGGTACGCCGAGCGTTTCCAGTCGTTCCAGTGTGGCTGGCAAGTCGAGAATCGACTTGGCACCGGCGCACACCACGATGACCGGCGTGTGCGAGAGGGCCACGAGATCAGCGGACTCGTCGAATGGGGCGTCGCGATGGACGCCGCCGATGCCGCCGGTGGCAAACACTTCAATGCCCCGCAGCGTGCACATGGCGAGGGTACCGGCCACCGTGGTGGCACCGTCGGCTTGTTGCGCGATCGCGATCCCGAGATCGCGCGAGGACACCTTCCGCACGCCGTCGCGGGCCAGAAACCGCTCGAGATCGGCTGGTTCGAGCCCGAACGAGGGAACACCGTTCACGATGGCGGTTATCGCCGGGGTCGCTCCAGCCGCCTCGACGGCGGCGAGCATGCGCTCCGCCGCGTCGCGGTTGTGCGGCGGCAACAGTCCCTGCGCGAGCACCGAACTCTCGAGGGCTACGACCGGGCCTCCGCAGGCGAAGGCGGCCTCGATGACTACGGTGCTACGCGTGCGCACTCGGCTCTCATGCACCAGTCGATTGTACAGGGCAAACCTCGGCGTCGCAACGTCGCCCGCGCGACGACGTTCGGGACAACGTTCGTCAGGTGGTCGCGTCGTCGAA
>CAIUOO010000275.1 GCA_903900795.1 uncultured Gemmatimonadota bacterium
ATGCTGGGCGGACCGGGCGAGATGTCCGCCACGGGTTTCCCGTTCAATGCGATTCCAGGATCGGAGGTGCTTTCCGGCAAATTGCGCGGGGGCATTCCCACCGGGTATTGGCGTGCGCCTGGCGACAACGGCAACGTGTGGGCGACGCAGAGCTTCATGGACGAACTCGCGCACGCCGCCGGGAAGGAACCCCTCGCGTTTACGCTCGACCTGCTGGCCGCGGTGCCGGCATCACCGAAGTTCGACGCGAACAAGCTGATCGCGGTGTTGAAACTCGCCACCGACAAGGCGAAGTGGGGACAGTCGCGTGTACGTGGCGAGGGACAGGGATTTGCCATCTGTTTCGCCAACAACGCGTACGTGGCGATCGTCGCCGATGTCGCGGTGAGTCAGGCGGGTGAACTCACCATCAAGAAGCTCACCGCCGCCGTTGATGCGGGCACCATCGTGAACTTGAGCGGCGCCGAGGCGCAGGTGCAGGGCTCGATGCTCGATGGCATCAGCGCTGCGTGGTTCCAGAAAGTCACGATCGAGCGTGGCGCAGCGGCGCAGACGAACTTCAACAAGTATCCGATGATGCGCATGAACCACGCGCCGCCGGTCGTCGAGGTGCATTTCATCCCGTCGTCGGCGCCGCCAACGGGACTGGGTGAACCGGCGCTGCCGCCTGCCGCGCCCGCGGTGTGCAATGCGATCTTTGCGGCCACGGGGAAGCGCATTCGCACGCTGCCGATCGCCGACGATACACTCAGGTGGACGTAGCGGGGATCAACGTCAGCACCAACACCGTGTCACGACGCGCGTCGCGTGGCGGGCTACCGGTACAGCAACGCTGGCTGTACCCGTTCCGCCCAGTCGTCGAGGCGCGTCCACTCGCGCACCGTCGCGAGGTCAATGCGCTCCGCCTCGCGATCGAACCACGGCTGTAGATCGACGCGGCCGATCAGTCGCGCCAAGTGACCGTGCCCTGAGGGGTTGGCCGCCGTCGGATACGCGGCCCATGCGAAGGCACCGCGGTGCACGGTCATCACCGACGCCAGCAGCAGCAGGCCGAGCGCCACCGGCCCCATATTCAGCGCGTCGGCCGGCGTGATGCGGACGCCGTGACACCGTGCATGCTCGTACGGCGCCAGCATCGGGGTGAACATGACCGGCGTGCACGCGACGGCCCCATGGGTGCGGCGGGCGACGTCATGTGCCACCGCCGGCGCATCCAGCCACGGAGCACCCACCATCTGAAAGGGTGTGGCCGTGCCACGCCCCACGCTCAGATTGGTGGCCTCGAACAGGCACGTCCCCGGATAACAGGCGGCGCTGGCGTACGACGGCATGGACGGCGACGTGGGCACCCATGTACAGCCGGTGTCCGGCCATGGCATGGCGCGCGTCCAGCCGTCACACGGGATCACGTGCAGCATCGCATCGGGAAACCGCTCGCGTTGCCATAGGCGTGCGAGCTCCCCCAACGACAACGCGTGGCGCACGGGAATGGCGTCTTCGCCGACAAACGAACGGCACTCCTCCCGCAGCACGGGGCCTTCGGCCTGTGAAAGCTCCCCACCGAGCGGGTTAGGGCGATCGAGCACCACCAGCGGCACGCCCGCCTCGGTGCAGGCCGCCAGGACGTGATACAGCGTCCACGTGTAGGTGTAGAAGCGAGCGCCGACATCGGGGATGTCGAACAGCACCGCATCCAGGTCGCGGAGCGAATCGGCCGTCGGTCGCATGCGCTCGCCGTACAACGACACCACCGGTAAGCCGGTCACTGCGTCGACATCATCGCGTACCGAAGCGCCATCCGCCGCCGTGGCCGGCAATCCGTGCTCCGGTCCGAACAATCGCACCAGCGGCACGCCGGCCTCCAACAACGCCTCGCGCGATCGCCGCGACGGGTCGGTGGCGAGGCGCGCGGCATCGTTGGTGACGAGGCCAACGCGCCGCATCGTCGTCGGTCGCGCGTCCGGCTGCGCACGCCACAGCGCCTGTAGTCGCGTCGGCTCAGCGCAGAGCTGGTCGACACCAAAGCGCAGGCTCACGGCCACCGTCCGACAATCCGCACGCCTACTTCTTGTACGGCACGAACTGCCCGCGGTCATCGATCACGTACGCCCGGTGGATCGTGCCCAGCCGGTCGCCCTTGTCATCGAAACCGATGATGGGGCCCGTGACCGCAGGAAAGTCCTTGAAGCTCTTGTGCAGCCAGTCGGCCAGCACCTTCGGATCGGTGGACGTGGTCTGCGTGATCGCGTACCGGACGACACGGAAGGCATCCGCCGCCATCATGGTCCACACGCTGTTGGGGGCCGCGCCGTACTTGGCCGTGTAGTCGGCCACGAACTGCTTGGCCTCCGGCGAGTCCAGGTCGCCGGGCAGCGGTTCCGTGGTCACGATGACTCCCTTCGCGACCCCCACGCCGGCAGCCGTGACGAGCTCCGTGGTGCTCATGCCGTTGCCCCCCATCCACTGCACCTTGAGCCCCATCGCGGCCGCCTGCTTGAGCAACAACGCTCCCTCCGGAAAATATCCCGTGAAGTACACCACCTCGGGGTTCGTTGCCTTGAGCTTGGTCAGCGTGGCGCCGAAATCGGTCGCCGCCGGATTGATCGCATCGTAGAACACGATGCTGGCACCCTGCGGCTCGAGGTACCGCTTGGTCGATTCGGCCAGCCCGAGCGCGAACCCCGAGTTGTCGTGCACGATGGCGACCTTCTTGAGCCCCAGCTGCTGCGTAATGAACGTGGCCGCGAACAGACCCTGTCGGTCGTCAAGGAAGCAGATGCGGAAGAAGTTTTGATAGCCCTTGGTGGTCAGGCGCGTGGCCGTGGACGCGGGCGTGATGTGCAGGATACCGGCGCGGTTGTAGGTGGCCGATGCCGGCTCGGTGGCACCCGAGTTCCAGGCACCGATCACCGCCATGACGTTCTTCGCCACCAAACGATCGGCCACGAGGGCCGACTCCTGCGCGTCCCCCTTGTCGTCTTCGATGACCAGTTGGACCTTCCGACCGTTGATGCCACCGGCGGCGTTGGTTTGGTCCACCAACATGGTCACCGCATTTCGGTAGCCGAGTCCTTCCGCGGCGTACTCACCCGTCATCGGCCCTTGCAGCCCGATGACGATCGCACCGTTTCCGTCGGGGGCCGCGACGGACGTACAGCCCGCGACGACCAGCGTCAGTGCGATGCGCGCGCGGGACACCGCGCGGGAGAGAGACCAACTGCTCATGACCATGCGTCGAGGATGTGTGTGACCGCGCGCTGGACGCCAACGCGCGTATATCTATGCGGATGCCGAGTACCGCAGCGTAGACGCCAGCGAGTGGCCCCGCAAGCGTGGCTGCCTGCCGCCACGCATACTTCTCACCGTGCCACGGGACCGCCTGTCCCGCGGACGTTTCCGCTTCACCCCTCCGATCATGCGCCAGACCGTTCGTGCCGCCGTGATGACGGCGCCGCATCAGCCCCTCGAGCTCCGCGAGTTGCCGTGGCCCACGCTCACGCCGGGGAGCGCGATGCTGCGCACGCTCTATTCCGAGGTGTGCGGCACCGACGTGCATCTGCATCACGGGCAGATGGCGGGGGTGCCGTTCCCGATCGTGCCGGGGCACGTGTCGGTGGGGCATCTGGCCGAGATCCGCGGGACGATGACCGACATCGAGGGGGTGCCGTTCCGCGAAGGGGATCTGGTGACGTTTCTCGATGTGCATGGCACCTGTGGCGCCTGCTACGAGTGTCTGGTCACGAAGCAGACCACGCGCTGTCCCCACCGCAAAGTGTACGGCATTTCGTATGGGGTGGCCGACGGCCCGCTGGGGGGATGGGCGGACCACATTTGGATGAAGCCGGGAGTGAAGCTGCTGCGGCTGCCGACGTCGGTGGACCCGGCACAGTTCATCGCCGGCGGCTGCGGGCTGGTGACGGCCACGCACGCGGTGGAGCGCGGTGGGGTGCGGCTGGGTTCCACGGTGGCGGTGCTGGGGGTGGGGCCGGTGGGGCAGGCGGCAATCGCGCTGTCGGCGCTGGCCGGTGCGCAGTCGGTGATCGCGGTGGGCGGGCCGGATGCGCGGCTGGACTTCGCGCGGCGCATGGGCGCGACCGCG
>CAIUOO010000276.1 GCA_903900795.1 uncultured Gemmatimonadota bacterium
CGCCGCGCGACGGCCTTCATCGCGGTCGTCACGCGCCGAAGGTCCCGAGCTTGAGGCGCATCAGCGTACGCCGCGACCGCCACTCCTCGGCCTTGGCGCGCTCCGCCTCCACCAGCGCCGGCGGCGCCTTGGCCACGAACTCCTCGTTGGCCAGACGGCCGTCGAGCGCGTTCAGCTGTGTCTCGAGCTGTGTGAGTTCGACCTGCAAGCGCTCCTTCTCCTTCTCGAGATCGACCATGCCGGCCAACGGGACCACCAGTTCAACGCCGTCACGCAGCAATAGCTGCGCCGACGCGCCCCCGGGGTTCTCTGACGCCATTGCCACCCGCGCGCGAGCCAGCGAGCCGATCGTGTCGCGCTGCGCGTCCAGCACCTCGGCGACCCCGGCCGGAGCCACCAGCATCGCTTCCACCCACGCGCCCGGATTCACGTTGTACTCCGAACGCACGCTGCGGATCGCCTGCACCGCATCGCGGGCGTACTCGAAGGCCTGCGCGCCGGCCGAGGCTGTGCCTTCGGCCCGACGCGAGACGGGCCATGCCGCCTGGGCCAGGAACGCGCCCTCAGGCGTGTTCGGCAGTTGCTGCCAGAGCGCTTCGGTAATGAACGGCACGACCGGCTGCAGCAAGCGCAGCGCACCGTCGAAGGCGTGCGCCAACACGGTGCGTGCCACGTCGCGATCGTCGCCTTCCGTGGCGTACAGGCGCGGCTTGAGCGCTTCGAGATACCAGTCGGCCAACTCGTTCCACACGAAACGGCGCGCCGCCTCGGCGTACTCCGAGAGTCGTAATCCCCGACCGCGCTCGGCCTCGGTCCACGTGTGACCGTTGGCTGGACGCGGCGGACCCAGTGCGGCGTCGCAGTCGAGAATGGCCTGATCGAGACGATCGAGGATCCACTGGTCGGCGGCGGTGAGTCGCTCGGGGGCAATCGACGACAACGGCTGCAGCGGTTCGGTGCCCACGCGCGACAGCAGGAAGCGACCGATGTTCCAGAGCTTCGTGCAGAAATTGCGGCCGGGCGCGAACGACTTCTCGAGATCGGTGGGGTCGAGCATCACATCGACCCCGAGACCGAGGCCGGCCGTCATGGTCCAGCGCAGCGCATCGGCGCCGTACAGCTTGACAACGTCCAGTGGGTCAATGCCGTTGCCCAGCGACTTCGACATTTTCTTGTGTTGCATGTCGCGCACCGTGCCATGCAGATACACGGTGTGGAACGGCGTCTGGTCCAGGAACCAGCACCCCGACATCACCATGCGCGACACCCAGAAGAACAGGATCTCCGGCGCGGTGACCAGCACGTCGCCCGGATAGAACGCCTTCAGGTCGGGCGTTGTATCGGGCCAGCCGAGCGTGGAGAAGGGCCACAGCCACGACGAGAACCAGGTGTCGAGCACGTCTTCGTCCTGGCGCACCGGCCCACGGCACGACGGACAGGCGGTCACATCGGTGCGCGACACGATCGGCTCCTGCGCGCAGCCCGGGTTGTCGCAGTACCACACGGGCACGCGATGCCCCCACCAGATCTGCCGCGAGATGTTCCAGTCGCGAATGCCTTCCAGCCAGTTCACGTACACGGCTTCCCAGCGGTCGGGCAGAATGCGCAGCTGTCCGCCGCGCAACACATCGAGCGCCTTGTCGGCGAGCGGACGCATACGCACAAACCACTGGTCGGAAAGGCGCGGCTCGACCACGGTGTCGCAGCGGTAGCAATGACGGACGGCATGCGCGTGCGGCTCGACCTTCACCAACGCGCCCTCAGCCTCCAGCATCTTCACGATGGCCGTACGCGCCTCGGCGCGATCGAGCCCCGACAGCGCGGCGGGCACACGGCCGGCGGCGTCTTCCGCTTCACGCACGATACCTTCGGCATCGATGACAACCGGCATAGCCAGGCTGTGGCGCTTGCCGACCTCGAAGTCGTTCGCGTCGTGCGCGGGCGTGATCTTCACCGCACCGGTGCCGAACGCGGCCTCGGTGTACGAGTCGGCAATGATCGGAATGCGCACGCCGTTGATCGGCAGCACCACATGCTTGCCGACCATGGCGAGATAGCGCTCGTCCTCAGGGTTCACGGCCACGGCCACGTCGCCGAGCAGTGTTTCGGGGCGCGTGGTGGCCACGGTGATCGACTGCGTCGGGTCGTCGGCGAGCGTGTACTTGAGGTGGTAGAGCTTGCCCGTCGTGTCGGTGAACTCCGCTTCTTCATCCGACAGTGAGGTGCCGCAGCGCGGGCACCAGTGAATGACGCGGTGTCCCTTGTATACGAGGCCGTCTTCGTGCAGGCGCACGAACGCTTCGCGCACCGACTTCGAGAGGGCAGGGGAGAACGTGTAGGCCGTGCGCGACCAGTCGGCGCTCGATCCGATCGCCTTGAGCTGATTCAGGATTTCGCCGCCCGTGTGCTCCACGAACTCGGCCACCTTCTCGACGAACGGGCCGCGCCCCAGGTCGAACCGCGTCTGGCCGGTGGCGGCCAGCTGCTTTTCCACCACGTTTTGCGTGGCAATGCCGGCGTGGTCGGTACCCGGCAACCAGAGCGCTTCATCACCCGCCATGCGGCGCCAGCGGATGAGGACGTCTTGCACGGTATTGTTGAGGCCGTGCCCCATGTGCAGGACCGCCGTCACGTTGGGCGGCGGGATCACGATCACGAACGGCTCGCGCGTGGCGGCGCGTTCGGCATCGGCAGTGAACACCCCGTGCTCGGTCCACTTGGCGTACCAGGTGGACTCAGTCGCGGCAGCGTCGTAGGTCGTCGGCAGCGGATTCGTGTCGGGCGCAGTCATGGCCCAAGATAACACGGGTGGGCCGGCGACTGCGGCTGGCGACTGCGGCCGGCGACTGCGGCTGGCGACTGCGGCTGGCGACTGCGGCTACGGCCGAGGCGGCGTCGTATACTGGGCGGCCCGGTGACTGTGGAAGGCGCCCGCTCCGCGGACGGCCAGATGATCCACCACCGCCGCGACGCCGGGGACCCCCCGGGCGAGGGTGAGGGCGTGTGCGATCTCCCCCGTGCTCGCCACCCAGCCGGTCAGTTCGATGGTCCCCGAGTCCACGACCCCAATGTCGATGGCGCGGGCCTCCAGCACTGGATCGTTCTGGAACGCCTCGAGGACGCGTGACTCGAGCTCGTCGTGCGTGGGTACCGACAGGCCCCCCGGCGTCATGGCGAGGTCAGCCCGCGGCGACGTATCCGGGCGGGTGCCATGATGCTCCCCGCGACGGAGCACATGGATATGCGCGATCGACTCGCCGGCCAGTTCCGCGTCGTCGTCGCTCAGCCCGTCGAGCACCTCTGTGGGGGGGGCGTCGTTACGCCAGCCTTCGGGGCTGGGCACTCCGCGGCGGCCGCGGCCACCACGGCGGAGCGTGCCGTCCACGCCGCGAAGGCGATCGGCCACGAGCAAGCCCAACGCGACACCGGCCACCGCGCCGAGCGCGACCCAAAGCACCGACGATGTGCGCGTCGGGTGCTGTCTCCCCGGGGATTGTGCCATACTGCCACCTCCGTGGCCCGACGCCAGCCGACCCCGATCGCGAGGCGGATCGAGGTTGATCTTGGCGTGACTCGTGGTGCAAGGATAACTTGACCGTCCTCGCTCAGCGAGGGCGCTCACCTTTCTGCCCGCTCCTCCTGATGACTGCCGGTTTGCCATTCGTTGCCGACGCTGCTGCCCACGCGCACATCGTCCTGACTCTCCCCGATGGTTCCACTCGCGAGGTTCCAGCTGGCACGCTGGCGCGCGACGTCGTGGGCTCGATCGGGGCGCGCCTGTTGCAGGCGTCGCTGGCGGTCGCGGTGGACGGCGAGGTGCTCGACCTCATGACCCCATTGCGAGCGTCCGGTTCCTTCGTGGTCATCACGGAAAAGGACCCGCGGGCGGTGCAGGTGCTGCGTCACTCCGGTGCGCACATTCTGGCCACGGCGGTGCGGCGGCTGCGCCCCGATGCCAAGATCGGGTTCGGTCCGGCCATCGATGACGGCTTCTACTACGACTTCGAAGTCGAGAAGCCGTTCACGCCCGAAGATCTCGCCGCGTTCGAAGCCGAGATGAAGAAGGTCGTGGCCGAGAAGTATCCGTTCGTGCGCGAGGAAGTGTCGCTGAGCGAGGCACGCGTGCGCTTCGCCGACGATCCGCTCAAGCTCGAGCGCCTCGACGATTTCGAGGGCAGCGACGAGGTCATCTCAACGTACACCGACGGCCCGTTCATCGATCTGTGCCGCGGCCCGCACGTCCCGGACACGTCCTACCTCAAGCACTTCAAGCTGCTGACCACCGCCGGTGCCTACTGGCGCGGTGACGTGAAGCGGCAGATGCTGCAGCGCATCTATGCCACGGCCTTCTTCAAGAAGGACGACCTCGAGCAGCACCTGCACAATCTCGAGGAAGCCAAGAAGCGCGACCATCGCGTACTCGGCAAGGCGCTCGACTTGTTTCAGCTGTTCCCCGTCGCGCCCGGCGCCGTGTTCTGGACGCCCAAGGGCACCACGTTGTACAACACGCTCGAAGCGTTCGTGCGCGAGCGTCAGCAGGAGGCGTTCAAGGAAATCAAGACACCGCTGCTGTACAACAAGGCGCTGTGGGAGCAGTCGGGACACTGGGGCAAGTACAAGGAGAACATGTTCCTCGTGCTCGACAGCGAGACCGGTGAGCATGACATGTCGCTCAAGCCGATGAACTGCCCGTCGCACCATTTGTACTTTGCGTCGAGCAAGCATTCGTATCGCGATCTCCCTATGCGCTACGTCACGTTCGACGTGCTGCACCGCAACGAGCTCTCGGGCGCGCTGTCGGGGCTCACGCGCGTGCGCCAGTTCGCGCAGGACGACTGTCACGTGTACCTGCGTGAGGATCAGATCGCCGACGAAGTGAAGTTCCTCATGGATTTCATCCTGGCGTATTACGACACGTTCGGTCTCACGGCAAAGCTCAAGTTCGCCACGCGTCCCGAGCAGCGCATCGGGTCCGACGAGCTGTGGGATCGCGCCGAAGCCGCGCTTCGAGCCGCGCTCGACAGTACCGGCCGTCCGTACGAGATGAAGGAAGGCGACGGCGCCTTCTATGGCCCAAAGATCGACTTCGACGTCATGGACAGCATCGGTCGTGCCTGGCAGCTCGGCACGATCCAGCTCGACTACAACGCGCCGGAGCGTTTCGACCTCACGTACACCGGCGACGACAACGCGCCGCACCGACCGGTGGTGATCCACCGCGCCGTGAGCGGATCGTTCGAGCGGTTCATCGCCATCCTGATCGAGCACTTCGCCGGCGTCTTCCCTGTGTGGCTCTCGCCCGAGCAGGTACGTGTGATCCCCATCGCGATCGACTACAACGCGCATGCGGAAGCGCTGGTGGCACGGATGAAGGCGGCCGGTATCCGCGCCACGCTCGACGCCCGCAACGAAACGCTCAACTATCGCGTGCGTGAAGGCGAAGTCAACAAGGTGCCGTACATGTGCGTGATCGGCCGTCGCGAGGCCGATGAGAACACGGTCGCGCTGCGCTCGCGCGGGGCCGGCAAGAAGCAGGATATCATGACGGCCGATGCGTTCATCGCGCGTGTGCTGCATGAGATCGCCGACCGGACGCTGGCGATCCCGGCCGATGTGGTGGCCGCGGCGACGGATGCGGCGGCGGGTACGGCCGCTGGACAGCCGGAGGCGAGCACGTGACGCCCGAGGCGCTGCTCGACCTGTTCGTGCTGGCGCCGGTTGGCCTCGTGGAGGTCGACGAAGAAGGGCGGGTCGAAGTCGCCAACCTGGCGGCGCGACGGCTGCTCACCCCGTTCACCCGGGCGGGCTCACTCGATGAGCTGTTTGTGGCGTTGGGGGCAGTCGTGCCCGACCTCGCGGCGCGCGTGCGCGGGTTTGACTCGCCGCGTGGTGTGATCCTCGACGCGCTCGAACTGCTCGCGCCTGGCGAGCAGCGCGGTGTGCAGCTTTCGCTGGTGAAGGTGGCCCCCGGCCGTATTGTAGCGGTCGTGACGGACGCAGGCGCGCTGGCCACGGCGCTCGGCAAGTTGTCACGCGCCGATCAGCGGCTGCGTGCCGTCGAAGGCGCCGTGCGCGACTACGCGATCTTCACGGTGAGCGTGGGGGGCATCATCGATTCGTGGAGTGAATCGGCCGAGCGCGTGCATCAGTTTCCCGCCGCCGAGGTGGTGGGGCGGTCGCTCACGCTCCTCCTCCCTCCGGGTAGCGGCGGCGACGCCTATCTGCAGGAAACGCTGGCGCTCGCCGCCCGCAACGGCTGGTGCGAGGAAGAAGGGCATCGGCAGCGCCAGGACGGATCGTTGTTCTGGGCCAGTACGGTGGTGACGGCGCTCCGGGCGACCGACGGGGCGGCGATCGGTTTCTCGGTCGTCACGCGCGACGTCTCGGAGCGTCGTCGGCTCGAGGAAAGTCAGCGTGACGATGCGTCAAGTACCACCGACTACCTCACCGGTGTCTCGGCTCGTCGTGCCTTCTTCGACTTGGCTTCGTCCGAAGTCGCGCGTGCGCGCCGCTACGGACAGCCGCTCAGTATGCTGCTGATCGATCCGGACAATTTCCGCGAGATCAACGAGCAGCACGGCGAGGCGTTCTGCAACGAATGGCTGCGCGCGATCGCGTGGGTCTGCCGTCAGGAATCGCGCACGACCGACGTGGTCGGTCGTGTGGGCGGGGAAGCGTTCGCGGTCTTGCTGCCGAGCACCGAACTCTCTGGTGGTCTCGTGCTGGCCGAACGTATCCGCGAGCGCATGCAGCGGCACATGTTCAGCGGCGAGGTACAGGGCGTCCGTTGCACGTTGTCGGTGGGTGTGGCCGAGGTGACCGATTCGGTGATCAGCGTGGACGGCCTGCTCGCCGCCACGGGCACGGCAATCCAGCGCGCGCAGCAAGCAGGCATGAACCTCGTGGTCGGCTACGACGACTGATCGCTCGCTTTTCCGGCGCTTGGGTTGGGAACAGCGCTGGGGTGGCGCTCGGTCGTGCCGGGTGGATCCCTTTCGCCGCTTTCTGCGTCGGGATGGCCGCGCGCCTGTCGCTGCGCTTCGGCGCCGGCCCCTCCTTCGCAGAGGCGGCTGCAGGGACCACCCGGCCCGACCGGCTGAACCTGGCGCGGGGGACGCCGCGGTTGGGATGGCCGCGAGAGATCGGTGTCGTGCCTCGCACTCGCTGCGGGGAAAAACGCTGGTCAGTGCGCGACTTCTCCAAACCTCGCCCGACCCGAATGCCGGCCGCGGAGCTCTCAACGCGAACTCGGCCCGACCCGCATGCCGACCGCGGATCCCCCTTCCACGCGGGCAGCAAAGCGGGCTCCGCCGGCGTAGCATGGTGGTAGTCCCCCGCCACGCTTCCCACCGCAACTCGACACCATGACCCGTCGACTCACGCTGGCCGCGCTGTTCGCTGCCGCCTTGATCACGCCCGCTGCCGCCGCCCAGGCGCAGCCGCGCAAGCCGCTCGTCGAATTCGAGATGATGACGTGGCCCGAGGTGCGCGACGCACTCGCCGCAGGCAAGACGACGGCGCTGTTCTACACCGGTGGCACTGAGCAGCGTGGTCCGCAGAACGTGAACGGCGGCCACAATCTCATGGGACGCGTCATCGTGCGCACCATCGCCGAGAAGCTCGGTGATGCCATCGCCATGCCGGTGCTGCCGTACACGCCGAACAACGCCAGTGCCACGCTCCCCGGCACCATCGGTCTCACGCCTGAGTTGCTGAAGGGCATTCTCGAGCGGCTCAGTGAGCAGTCCATCGCCACCGGCTTCAAGACCGTCGTGCTGATGGGCGACCACGGTGGTGGCCAGCCCAACGTCTATGCCGACGTGGCCAAGTCGCTCAGTGAGAAGTACGCGGCGCAGGGGATCAAGGTGTTGTACTGCGACGCGGTGTACTCCACGGCCAATGCCGACTTCGACGC
>CAIUOO010000277.1 GCA_903900795.1 uncultured Gemmatimonadota bacterium
CGCATGCTCGAGACCAACGCCATCTGGGCCGGGCGAACGGTTGGCCTGGGCGCGATGAGCGCGCAGGAAGCGGTCAACGCCGGTCTGTCCGGTCCGATGCTTCGCGCATCGGGCGTGGCGTACGATGTCCGCAAGGATTTCCCGTATCTCGACTACGAGACATACGATTTCGATGTGGTGGTCGGTACGGCCGGTGACGTGTACGATCGCTTCCTGGTCCGCGTGGAAGAGATGCGGCAGAGTGTGCGCATTCTCGAGCAGGCGTTGCAGCGATTGCCCGACGGACCCGTGAACATCAACGATCCTCGGCTCATTCTGCCGCCCAAGCACAAGGCGACGAGTGAGATGGAATCGATGATCCACCACTTCAAGCTCGTGATGGAAGGCCCGCGTCCGCCTGCCGGCGAATGCTACGTGCCGGTGGAGAGCCCGAAGGGCGAAAAGGGTTACTACATGGTCAGCGATGGCACGTCGAAGCCGGTGCGCTGGCGCATTCGCCCGCCTTCGTTCGTGAACCTTTCGGCTATTCCGAAGATGGTAGAAGGACATTTGCTGTCGGACGTGATCGCGATCAACGCGAGCATCGACATCGTGATGGGAGAGATCGACCGGTGAGTCATGGACCTTCCGCCAGTGGTGGCGCGCTCGTCGCGGCCCCGCCGCATGGCACACACCACGATGAACCGCATGCGCCCGTGTTCGTCGGCGACGCGCGCGTCGAACTCGATCGCATTCTGTCTCGCTATCCCACCAAACAGGCGGCGCTGCTGCCGGCGTTGTGGATGCTGCAGGATGCACGTGGCTGGGTGAGTGAGGGCGGCATCGAGGAAGTCGCCGCGGCACTCGACATCACGCCAGCGTATGTGAAAGGCGTGGTCAGCTTCTACACGATGTATCACCAGCATCCCGTCGGTCGCCACTTCATTCAGGTGTGCACCACGACGCCGTGCAACGTGTGCGGCGCCGAAGACGTCGTGAAGTCGCTACTGGAGCACACGGGCTGTGGCGACCTCGGTCTCACGAGCGCGGATGGCCGCTTCACGGTCGTCGAGGTCGAGTGCCTCGGAGCGTGCGGCTTCGCTACGCCGATCATGATCAACAACGATTTTGTGGAATCGGTGACACCGGAGTCGGTGACGCGGATTCTGTCGGAGCTGAAGTAAATGGGGTACCCGCATCCGTCGCATCCGCGTGAGACGCCGATCCTATCCAAGTACTTCGGCGATCCCGAGGCGCGCACCCTCGCCGGGTGGCGCGCGCGCGGTGGGTATGAGGCGCTCGAGAAGGCGCTCAACACCGACCCGCAGGAATTGCAGACTGTGGTGAAAGATTCCGGCCTGCGCGGTCGCGGCGGTGCCGGCTTTCCGACGGGCATGAAGTGGTCGTTCATGAAGCCCGACGGCAAGACGCACTATCTGTGCTGCAATGCCGACGAATCGGAGCCCGGCACGTTCAAGGATCGTGAGATCATGCGCTGGACGCCGCACGGACTCGTGGAAGGCGTCGCGCTGGCCGCGCACGCGATCTACGCGCAGACGGCGTACATCTACATCCGCGGTGAGTTCACGGAACCGTACGCGCGCGTGTGCGCCGCCGTCGAAGAGGCGTACGCCGCCGGCATTCTCGGCCCGAACGCCATGGGTTCGGGCAAGCACGTCGATGTGCACGTGCATCGCGGCGCCGGTGCCTACATCTGCGGCGAAGAAACGGCGCTGATGAATTCGCTGGAAGGCCGCCGCGGCAATCCGCGGATCAAGCCGCCGTTCCCCGCCGTGGCCGGTCTGTTCGGCAAGCCGACAACGATCAATAACGTCGAGACGCTGGCCACGGTGCCGTACATCATCAAGAACGGCGCCGAGTGGTATAAGCAGTACGGTCGTCCGGACAACCCGAGGAGCATCGGCACGAAGCTCTTCTCGGTGTGCGGAAACATCACGCGTCCCGGCAATTATGAAGTCGCCCTGGGATTTCCCTTCAAGGATTTCCTGTACGATCTCTGCGGTGGTCCGCTTGCGGGTCGTGAGATCAAGGCTGTCATTCCTGGTGGGTCGTCGGTGCCTATCCTCACGCGCGAGGAAGCCGAGGGGGCCATCATGGACTACGAAGGCATGGTGGCTGCGGGTACGATGCTTGGCTCGGGCGGCGTGATCGTGTTCGACGACCGACAGGATATGGTGCGGCAGATCGCGCGACTCACGCGCTTTTATGCGCACGAGAGCTGCGCGCAGTGTACGCAGTGCCGCGAAGGCACGGCGTGGATCACGCGCATCATGGAACGCATCCGCGACGGTCAGGGCACGGCCGAGGATCTCGACACCCTCGTCGCCATTTCCGATGGCATGAGCGGCAAGACGATCTGCGTGCTGAGTGATTCGTGCGCGACGCCGGTGATGTCCGGTCTCAAGAAGTTCCGACACGAATTCGAGGCGAAGATCGCCGCGAACAAGTCCGTAGTTACCGTACCGGGGGCGTTCCGCGCCTCCGCCGCGTGAGGAATTGATGGCTGATGTGAAGATGGTGTCGCTCACTATCGAAGGCCGTCCGGTCACTGTGCCGGATGGCATGTCGATTCTGGAAGCGGCCAAGACCGCCGGCGTGCTCATTCCACACTACTGCTACCATCCGGGACTCCCGGTGGCCGGTGTGTGTCGCATGTGCCTCGTCGAAGTCGAGAAGTTCCCGAAACTCGCGCCCGCGTGCGCGACGTCGGTCGGTGAAGGGCAGGTGGTGCACGTGCACTCGGCGAAGGCGCTCGAGGCCCGTAAGGGTGTGCTCGAGTTCCTGCTGATCAATCATCCGCTCGACTGCCCGATCTGCGATCAAGCGGGCGAGTGCGAGCTGCAGGACTACACCTTCGCCGAAGGACGGGCCGATTCGCGCTATCGCGAATCGAAGCGTTTCAGTCCGGTTGAGGACTTCGGCGGTGACGTGCTCTACGTGCAGAACCGCTGCATCCTGTGTACGCGCTGCGTCCGCTTCATGTCGGAGGTGGCGCAGGAGCCGGTGCTGAATGTGTCGGAGCGTGGTGATCGGGCGTTCATCGGCAAGGCCGAGGGACACGACCTGACGAACCCGTGGGCCGGCAACGTCGTCGATCTGTGTCCCGTCGGCGCGCTGCTGTCGAAGGACTTCCTGAATCGCGCACGCGCGTGGGAACTCGATCGCGCACCGACCGTGTGCACCGGGTGCAGTCAGGGGTGCAACGCTGTGGCGGAAACGCGCGACAATGTGGTGGTACGGCTCAAGCCGCGCGCCAACGACCAGGTCAATCAGTACTACCTGTGCGAGGTTGGCCGTCAGGGGTATCGCGAGTTCAATCGCCGTGATCGTATCGATCAGCCGCTCGTACACCGTGGCAATGCGCTGGTGATCGCCGAGTGGGACGACGCCGTGGCGCATGCCGCACGCGTATTGGCCGGACGGCGGCTGGTCGTGTTGGCCTCGGCCAACCTGTCAAACGAAGCACTGTTCCTGCTGAAGCGCACGATCGAGGCCGCAGGCGGTGCCGCCGTGTTCCGCCTCGAGCGTGGCGATGAAGCCGTACTGCCGGGGGCGCCGGATCTCGCGCTGCGGAGCGAGCGGGCCGCGAACGCGACCGCGGCGCGACTACTGGGATTCACCGAAACGAATGCCATCGGGAACACGCTTTGCGAGGGCGATGCGTTGCTGATCGTCGGCGACGTACTCCATGGCGTCGGCGCGGCGGATCTGGATCGCGCGTCGTCCATCGTGTTTGTGGGAACGGCGTTGCCGGCGGCGCTCGAGGCCCGTGCGGCGGTTGTGCTGCCGATTACGAACGTGCTGGAAGAAGAAGGCACGATGACCAACCTGCGTGGGCGCGTGCAGCGCTTCCTGCAGGCCAAGGCGGCGCCGGGGGTGGCGCGTCCCACCTGGTACGTGCTTGCCGACCTGCTCACCGCGGTCGGTGGCAACGGCCGTTTCTACCGGCCGGCCGAGGTCTTCGCCGCCCTTGCCTCCACCCACGCGTCATTCGCGGGATTGGACTACGAGGCGCTCGGGCTCCGCGGACTCCCGATCGTCGACCACGCGACGCCCGCGGGCGAGGTGACGGGATGATGCGCGTGGCTCTGCTTCCGCTGCTTGACATCGGGCGTTGGTTTCCGGCGGCCGATCCCCAGCGGCATCCCACGGCGATCAGCACCTACGTGCTGTCCATCGCGATCAAGATCATCGTGGTCTTCGGACTCTACATGCTCGGCGTGGCCTTCCTGACACTGGCGGAGCGAAAGCTCGCGGCGTGGATTCAGGATCGGCGGGGGCCGAATCGCGCAGGGCCGGGCGGCATTCTACAGCCCGTCGCCGACGGGCTCAAGAACTTTATGAAGGAAGAGACCAATCCGGCCGAGGCCGATCGCTGGCTCTTTCTCATCGCACCGGCGCTCGCGTTCATTCCGGCGATGCTGACGTGGGCGGTGCTACCGCTCGCCGCCTCGTTGCCAACCCCGTGGGGGCTGATCGACATGGCCGTAGCACCGCTGCCGGTCGGCTTTCTGTTTACGCTCGCGGTCTCTTCGCTCGGCGTGTACGGCATCGTGCTGGCCGGTTGGTCATCGAACAATAAGTATGCCTTGCTGGGCGGACTCCGCTCGAGCGCGCAGATGATCTCCTACGAGATCGCGATGGGGATGTCGACCATTCCAGTCATATTGCTGGCTGGAAATGTTTCGTTGACGACCATCATTCAGCAGCAGTCGCACATGGGCTGGAACGTGCTGTCGCTGACGGTGGCATGGTTCACATTTTTGGTGGCGGCGTTCGCCGAGACGAACCGCCTACCCTTCGATCTACCGGAGGCGGAGTCGGAGCTGGTGGCCGGATATCACACCGAGTACAGCGGAATGAAGTTCTCGATGTTCTTCATTGCGGAGTACGCGAACATGGCGACCGCAAGCGGTCTGACCGCCACGCTCTTCTTCGGTGGCTGGGATATCCCGTTCACGCAATGGGACAACGTCGGGCCCTACAGCGTGCTCAAGACGCTGGCCACGCTGATCATGTTCGCCATCAAGACGGGATTCTTCCTGTTCGTGTTCATGTGGGTGCGATGGACCGTGCCCCGTT
The DNA here is from genome assembly GCA_903900795.1 of uncultured Gemmatimonadota bacterium. Lineage (GTDB taxonomy): Bacteria > Gemmatimonadota > Gemmatimonadetes > Gemmatimonadales > Gemmatimonadaceae > Gemmatimonas. The sequence continues at coordinate 5,083 of CAIUOO010000277.1, forward strand.
TCCGTTACGATCAGCTGATGTCGCTCGGATGGAGCGTGATGCTGCCGATCGCGCTGGGTTATATCGTCGTAATCGCCGCAGCCACGCTGGGTCTTGACATGCTCGGTGTGGACCGCGGTCCGATGTTCTCGTTGGCGCTACTGGTCATGAACATCGTGCTCATCGTCATCCTGCTGGCCTGGCTGGACAAGGGCAAGTTGATCAGTCCGGCAAGCGCGCGCGTGGGCCCAACCGAGCTCGAGCGCCTGCGCGCACGAGGCCTCGACCTCTCGCGACGCCAACTTGCCTCGCAGCGCCACGGGTCGGTTCCCGGCGAGCTGCATCCGCTGACGGCGGCGCTCCCCGTCGCGACCACGTTGATCGCTAAAGGAGGCGACTGATGGCCATCGGGGTGAAGGTCATGAATCGGCCGCTTGAGCGCGTGAGCTACGTGCGGGCGACCTTGAGGGGGATGGCCACGACGCTCAAGCATCTGGTGGATCCCCACAAGGTCACGATGCAGTATCCGGAAACGAAATGGGATTTGTCGCCGCGCTGGCGCGGCACGCATCGTATGCTCACGACCGAAGACGGGAAGGCCAAGTGCGTCGCCTGTGGTCTGTGCCCGACGGTCTGTCCGGCCAACTGCATCAAACTCACGCCGGGTGAGGATGAGCAGGGCAATCGCTATCCGCTCGTGTTCGAGATCGACGAATTCCGCTGCATTTTTTGCGGATTCTGCCAGGAAGTGTGCCCGGAAGAAGCTATCCATCTGGGCCGGCACTACGAGAACGCGGAGTTCGATCGTGCATCCTTCGTGTACGATCTGGAGCGCCTGATGGCGCAGACGCACCCGGTGAGCGAACTCTGGGACCCTGCCGACCCGAAGGGCGAATGAACGGCTTCTTCGAGTTCCATTTCTATCTGTTCTCGTTGCTGGCCATCGCCTCCGCGTTGCTATTCGTCACACGGAAGAATCCAGTACCGGCCGCCTTGTGGCTGGTCAACGTCATGATTGCCCTGGCCGGCCTGTACGTGATGCTCGACGCGCCGTTTGTCGGGATCATTCAAGTGCTCGTCTACGCGGGTGCGATCATGGTCGTGTTCGTGTTCGTGGTCATGCTACTCAACCTCGGACGAAGCGGGATTTCGGATATCCGGTCGGTTGGCCCGCGTCTGGGGGCCGGTGTGGTCGGATTGGCGCTGCTGGCAAATCTGCTGGTCGTTCAGCGGCAGAAGATTCCGCGGATCGCGCCGGCGCCGGCGGTCGACAATGTCGTCGAGGGTGTCGCCGCCTCGCTCTTCACCGACTATCTCATCGCGTTCGAACTCACCAGTCTCGTGCTGTTGGTCGCGGTCATCGGTGCCGTCCTCCTCGCCAAAAAGCGGGTGCGCGTATGATCTCCGAAGCACTCATCGTCTCGGCGATTCTGTTCGTGATCGGTCTGGTCGGCGTGATGACCCGCCGAAACGCCATCATCCTGTTCATGTGCGCCGAGCTCATGCTGAATGCTGTGAACCTCAGCTTCGTGGCACTGGCCAAGATGCACAACGTGACGGGTCAGGTGTTCGTGGTCATGGTGATGACGATCGCGGCCGCTGAAGCGGCCGTCGGTTTGGCGATCCTGATCTCCGTGTTCCGGCACTTCGGCACGGTTGACCTGTCCTCGCTCCGGACACTTCGCGGATGATCCCGACCATGCTTGGCGTGCTCATCCTCCTCCCGATCCTTGGCTTTCTGGCCAATGGATCGCTCGCGTTGTTCGGGAAGCGGTCGGACGGCCACACCGCGACCACGGCGCGACACCCGCTCGTCACGGTGATGGGGCCTGGCGTGATTCTGGCGGCGTTCGCCGTCGCGGTTACTCTGTTCGTCGACATGCAGCGCACGCCTGAGCACGCGTTGCACGTTGTTCGCTATGGGCAGTGGATGCCGGTGGGTAATCTGGTCATCGACTGGAGCCTCCAGCTCGACCAGCTGTCGATTCTGATGGTTCTCGTGATCACCGGCGTCGGCTCGCTGATCCATCTGTTTTCCGTGGGCTACATGCGCGACGATGCGAGCTATGCGCGGTACTTTGCCTATCTCAATCTGTTCGTGGCGTTCATGCTGGTGCTCGTCCTCGGCGCAAGCTACCCCGTTCTGTTCGTCGGCTGGGAGGGCGTCGGGCTCGCGTCGTACCTGCTGATCGGTTTCTGGTTCAGCGATCAGGCGAACGCCGATGCGGGGAAGAAGGCCTTCATCGTCAACCGGGTCGGCGACTTTGGATTCCTCGTCGCCATGTTCCTGATCTGGGTCACGACGCAGCAGCTTGACTTCGTCGGTGCCCACGCCGCGCTCGGTGGTATGGCCGGCTCGCCGGTCGTGCTGGCGATTGCGCTCTTTCTGTTTATCGGTTGCGCGGGCAAAAGCGCCCAGTTGCCGTTGTACATCTGGCTACCAGACGCGATGGCGGGACCGACACCCGTCTCGGCGCTGATCCATGCGGCGACGATGGTGACCGCCGGCGTGTATCTCGTCGCGCGCGCGGCACCGATCTTCTCCGGTGCTCCGGAGGCGTCATTGGTGATCACGGCGGTTGGAGCGCTCACGGCCCTGTTCGCCGCCACGATCGCACTCCGCCAGTGGGACATCAAGAAGGTGTTGGCGTACTCCACGGTCTCCCAGCTGGGCTACATGTTTGTGGGCGTCGGGAGCGGCGCCTACACCGCTGGCGTTTTCCATCTGGTCACGCACGCCTTCTTCAAGGCGCTGCTGTTTCTCGGCGCGGGCTCGGTGATTCACGCCATGCACCACGCGTATCACCACACGCATCGTGACGATGACCCGCAGGATTTGCGCAATATGGGCGGGCTGGCCAAGTACATGCCGGCAACGGCGGCGGCGATGACGCTAGCGACGCTGGCGATCGCCGGTATTCCGCCGCTGGCCGGATTCTTCTCGAAAGACGAGATCCTCGCATCGGTGTTTGCCCGAGCGCACGGGAGTCCACTCGCCAGCGCGTCACTCCTTGGCATTCCAGGTAGCACCGTACTGTACGTCGCGTACGGCCTCGGCGTGCTGACGGCGTTGCTCACGGCGATCTACATGACGCGTTTACTGCTGCTCACGTTCTATGGCAACAACCGCACGGGGGAGGCGGCGCAGGCGAGGCTCCACGAGGCGCCGATGATCATGACCGCGCCGGTGCTCGTCCTCGGGGCGCTGACAGTGGTGGGGGGCTGGCTGAACTTGCCGGCGCTGCTTCCGCTCGGCCCTGTCGGTCTGCTTGAACACTGGCTCGAGCCGGTCACCGGCAGCAGCATGACCCGGTTGGCTGGCAACGGCCATCTGGACCATGAAACTGAGACCATCCTTGTCGCCGTGGCGACCACCGTGGCCGTGCTTGGCATCGTCTTCGCGCTATTGTCGTATCGGAAGCCGATGGCCGACAAGGCGCACTCGCCGGTTGATGACAGCCTGCTCGCACGCGCCTACAACATGGACGGGGTAGTGAACACCATCATCGTGCGACCGATCTCCGCGTTCGCCAATGTGGTGCTCACCCGTGGTGTGGAGACCGGCGTGGACCGCGCTTTCAGCGCGGGTGGCTCGCTGCTGTCGAGAACCGCAGCCCTCGTAGGCAGCAAGTGGCAGGACGGAGACGTGGGGAAGTACGCCTGGCTGTTGACCGCCGGTGCTCTCGCGCTGCTGGCTGCCCTCACCCTGAGCTGACCGATGCGCGATTTCCTTCTTTCAATCGGAGCCGCGCAGTGGGTACTGCCAGCGATGCTCGTGTGGCCGATGGCGGCCGCGCTGCTCGTACGCGTCGGTGGACGCGATATGTCGCGCAACGAGGACGGCACGGAAGCACCAAGTGGCGGGCCAGATGCGCGCGCACTTACGCTGACTGCGCTGGCGATCGAAGCGTTGTTGAGCCTCGTCGTGTGGTCGGTGTACGATCCGACCGTGACGGGATGGCAGGCCCGCGTGGATCTGCCATGGCTGACCGACATCGGAGCCACCATCAGCCTCGGCGTTGATGGCCTCTCGTTGCCCATGGTCGTTATGACCGCCCTCGTGTTGCCACTCGCACTGCTTGGCTCCTGGAACAACGTGCGGGTGCGCACGCCAGCGTTCGGCGCGCTCGCGCTGATACTCACAACGGGATTGATCGGCGTCTTCGTGACGCTCGACCTGCTCGCGTTCTATTTAGCGTGGGAGCTGATGCTGATCCCCACCTACTTCCTGATCGGCGTCTGGGGAGCCTCGGGGCAGTCACGCGCCAGTCTGCGGTACGTGTTGTTCACGCTCGTCGGCTCGTTGTTGATGCTGGTGGCGATTCTGGCGCTCTGGACGATGGGCGGCAGTGCGTCTTTCCACCTCGATAGGCTGATCGGACTCGCGCTGACGCCGCGCGCCCAGCTGTGGATGTTTGGTGCGTTCTTCCTTGCCTTTGCGGTGAAATCCGCCTTGGTGCCGTTCCATACCTGGCTGCCCGATGCGCAAGGCGCGGCTCCGACGTTTGCCGCCGTGACGCTCGGTATCAAGGTTGGCGCCTACGCGATTCTGCGCTTCGCGATACCGCTCTTTCCCGCCGCCGCCATGGAGCCGACGGTGCGCGGCACCATTATGGTGCTGTCCGTGATCGCCATTGTGTACGGCGCACTGTTGGCGATGTCACAGCGCGACATGAAGCGAATGGTGTCCTACAGCTCGATCAGTCACCTCGGCTTCATCATGCTCGGCTGCTTCGCACTCACGCAGCAGGCAGTGCAGGGGGCGGTGGTAACGATCGTCAACAGCGGCATCTCCACGTCTGCACTGTTCCTGCTGGTTGGCATGCTCGAAGATCGGCGCGGCACTACCGACATGGCCGGATTCGGCGGGATTGCCACGGTGGTCCCGATGTTCAGCGTCATGCTGACGCTCGTGATGCTGTCCACGATCGGACTACCGGGGACGAACGGATTCGTCGGCGAATTCCTCGTCCTCATCGGTACCTACGCGGAGCGTCCGGTGCTCGCGGTGATAGCGACCAGCGGCGTGATTTTCGCCGCGGCGTACGGTCTTCGGGTATTGCAGCGCGTCCTGTTTGAACGCATCGATACCGCCAAGAACGGGGTGCTCACGGACTTTACCGGCCGTGAGCGCGTGGTGATGGCAGCGTTCGCTGTGGCGATCATCTACCTCGGCGTGTCGCCGCAGCCGATGCTGCAGCGCATCGAGCGCGCGTCACAGAACATCATCGAGTCGGTGCGTTTCGGTCCGAACGCTGCCACCTCGCTCCCCAACGTCTCCGTGGTCCGCTGATGGGCGCTACCATTTCCGTCGGCGCGCTGTTCCGCGCGCTGGCTCCCGAGCTCCTGATGTCCGCCGGCGCCATGGTGATGCTGCTGGCGACCGTATGGAATCCGCAGAGGAACGACGCGGCCATGGCGGAGGGGGCCGAGAAGACAAGCGCCCTGACCCGCTTCGGCGTGGTGCTCTGTCTACTGGTGGGCCTGGTCGTCATGATTGCATGGGGTGATGGCGTGAGTGGCACCCCCGATCAGCGCATCGCGGGTGACGGTTTCCGCTGGGCGATCGATCTCGTGATCTTGCTCGGAACGGTGCTGTCGCTCATCCTGCTCGATGCCGAACACCACCGCAGTGCGGCGTTCAGTCCGGAGGTGCCGGTGCTGATGTTGCTCGCGGCCACCGGCATGATGGTGCTCGCGGCCGCGCGGGATCTGATGTTCGTCTTCCTTGGCATCGAACTGATGTCGCTCGCGATCTACGTGCTGGCCGGAGTGAATCGGCGGAGTGCACGCGGTGCCGAGGCAGCCGTGAAGTACTTTCTCCTGGGATCTGTTTCGACGGGGTTCCTGCTGTACGGCATCGCCCTGCTCTACGGTGCCACCGGGAGTACGCGTCTAATCGACATCGCGCAGTGGGTCTCGACGCAGCAGAGTCTGGGGCCGATGTTCATCGTCGGCACCGGTCTCCTGCTCGTGGGTTTCAGCTTCAAGATCGCGGCCGCTCCGTTTCACATGTGGACGCCCGATGTGTACGATGGTGCGCCGTTGCCGATCACCGCATTCATGTCCGCCTGTGTCAAGACGGCGGCGTTCGCCGTCTTCGCCCGGGTGATGATTGAAGCCATGCCTGGGGCTGCCGCGCGCTGGCACTCGGCGATGTGGTGGCTGGCCGTCGTTACGATGGTCGCTGGCAACGTGTTTGCGCTGTCACAGAAGAACCTGGTGCGGCTCCTCGCGTATTCCAGCATCGCGCACGCCGGATATCTGCTCGTCACGATCGTGGTGGCCTCGACCGCGGGTACAACCGCCTTAGTCTTCTATACCGTGTCCTACACGCTCGCTACCATGGGGGCCTTCGGCGTGCTCATCATCGTCAATGGCGGTCGCGACCGCTCACCCACGCTGGACGACATCGCGGGCCTGTGGCTGGTCCGTCCGTGGCTTGCCGTAGCAATGTCGGTGTTCTTGCTGGCGTTCATGGGGATGCCGCTTGTGGGGGGCATGGGCTTCTTCGCCAAGTGGTATCTCCTGCAGGCCGCCCTGCAGGCCACCACGCCGCAGACGATCCTCGCGGTCATCGTGGTGCTCAGTAGCGCCGTCTCGGCGGCGTATTATCTGTCCGTGATCACGGCGATGTTCATGCGCCCGCGTCCCGATGGGCATCCCGTGCCGTCGACCATTCCGATGGCGCAGTCGCTGATTACGGTGACCTGTGTGCTGTTGCTGGTCCTGGGCGTCTATCCGACGCCGATGATCGAACTCGCCCGTCGCGCGCTTCCTGGGGCGTCCGCGCCGGCCGGCGTGCCGACGTCGAACGGTGCGCCGCGTGTGCAAGCCGCAAGCCTCGTCCGGTGAGAACGATCGATCCGCGCGAGGTAATCGCTGTCCCAACTTTCAACACGCTCCGATAATGGCCATCAGTCAATCGATCTTTCGGCAGTACGACGTTCGAGGCATCGTGGGCACCGATCTCACGGACGAGGTGGCCTATGGGCTCGGGCGTGGCTACGCGGCGTATCTTGATGCCCAGGGCATCACGGGGGCCGTCGCCGTGGGGCGAGACAATCGACCGAGCGGCAGCGCACTGCGTGATGCGCTCGTGCGCGGACTTACCGAATGCGGGGTGGATGTCGTCGATGTGGGCGTGGTTCCCACGCCTCTGTTGTACTGGACATTGCATCACGAGTCCGTGGTCGGCGGCATCCAGATCACCGGTTCGCACAATCCGCCGGAGTATAACGGCTTCAAGATGTGCGTCGGCACCGGCTCGCTTCACAGTGAAGAGATCCAGGTGCTCTATCGGTTGATCGTCGGTGGCGTGTTCCCGGCGGGTGCCGGTACGGTGCGGCATGTACCCGTCATCGATCGGTACGTGATCGATATCGCGGCGCGGGTGGGCCGTATCGCGCGTCCGGATGGCTCGACGCTCAAGGTCGTCTACGACTGCGGAAACGGAGCGGCCGCACTGGTCGCCCCACAGCTCATGACCGCACTTGGCATTGATGGGATCGGTCTGTTCACCGAGAGTGATGGCACGTTCCCCAATCATCACCCCGACCCGACGGTCCCCGAGAATCTCGAGGACTGCATCAGGGCGGTGAAGGCGAGTGGCGCGGAGATCGGCGTGGCCTTCGATGGCGATGCTGATCGGATCGGTGTGGTGGATCGCGACGGACGCATCATCTGGGGCGATCACATCCTCATCCTGTATGCGCGCGACGTCCTCAGTCGCACCGGTGTCGGTCAGCCCATCATCTTTGATGTGAAGTGCTCGCAGGCACTGATGGATGGCATCGAGAAAGCCGGTGGCGTTCCGGTGATGTGGAAGACGGGACACTCGCTCATCAAGGACAAAATGAAGGAGATGCACGCACCGATTGCCGGCGAAATGTCAGGACATATGTTCTTCACGGAGAGCTTTTACGGGCACGACGACGCGCTATATGCGGCCGCGAGACTGCTGCGTATCATCGCCGATTCCGGGAAGCGCATCGATGAGCTTCTCGCCGATGTACCACCATTTGTCTCGACACCGGAGCTGCGCATCGAAACCGACGAGGAGTCCAAGTTTGCGATCGTCGGTCGCGCCGCCACACATTTCAAGGCAACGCACGAAGTCATTGATGTCGATGGCGTGCGGGTGCTTTTCGGTGACGGGTGGGGATTGCTTCGTGCGTCGAACACGCAGCCGGTGATCGTGGCACGCTTCGAGGCGAGTTCGGCCGAGCGGTTGGCCGAAATTCGCGGGGTGATGGAAGGATGGCTGCACACGCAGGGCGTTTCGCTCTGATCACGCGCACGGAGCGCTGAGATGGGTGCACGAGGCGGACTGATTATCGGTCTGGCGATCGCCGCCGCGTTGCTCCTGCTGGGGCGCGCGATCACGGCGGTGCTCGTGGATCACGCCTGGTTCACCGCGATGGGTCTGCCGGCGCTGTTCTGGGAACGAGTGATCGACACCGCGATCCTGCAGGGCGGGGCGTGGGTCCTGGGAACACTCTTCGCGTTCGCGAATCTGCACGCGGTACGCCGAACGATCAGGGCCGTCGCCGTGCCGTCGCGGGTGGCCAATCTTGAGGTGACTGCAATGATCTCGGGCCAGCGGCTGCTGGCCGTCACCGTGGTGCTTGCGTTGCTGGTTGGCGGCGTGCTCGCGTTTCCACTCACCAATTGGGTGGATCTTGCGTTGCTGCGCCACGGCCTGCCTTTCGGGGAGATCGAAGGCGTGCTGGGGCGCGATCTCGGCTTCTACCTGTACTGGTTGCCGATCGAAGAGACGCTGTACCTGTGGTCGCTGGTCAGCGTCGTGTCGATGACGGCGTTAGTCGTCGTGCTCTATGCGCTCACGCGTAGTCTCCGTATGGAAGGCCGCCGAGTAGCCGCCTCCACGCATGTGCGGCGCCACCTCAGCGTATTGGGCGCCGTCGTACTGCTGCTCCTGGCGTGGAGCTACCGACTTGACGCGTTCGACTTACTGCGACAGGGCAGCGGGCCTGACGGCATCTTTCTCAAGGTCGATCATCGCGTCACCCTGCGCATGGACTACGTCCTGTCGTTCGCCAGTGCCATCGCCGCGCTGGTCGTGTTTCGTACCGGGTGGGTCGGTCAAGTACGCGCCGCGTTTCTCACGCTCACGGTCATTCTGATCGCGGCGCTCGGGTTGCGACACGCGGCTCCCGCCGTGCTCGCGGGCACGGGCCTGCTCGGCACGCCTGCGACCCGCGATCTTGATTACGTCGCGTCCCGCGCACTGTACAGCCGGCGTGCGTTCAACGTCGAAGGGATTCGCGTGGTACACCGCGACAGCGGCGCGGCGTCCTTGACGCGCGTGGAACGCACCGCGCTGCCGGTGCGCCTCAGTCTCTGGGAGCGCGGCACACTGGCGGCCGCTATGCCCGCCATGCCCGCCGCCCGCTCCCCCGAGAGCGAGGCGGCAGACGTGCCGGCCGATCAGGCGATGACGGATATCGAGCCGATGGCATGGACGGTGGTTGGTGATCGCACGACCGTGGTGGTCGCACGTCGGTCACTGGACAGCGCGGAGGGCTGGCGAGTTTCGGCCATCGATGCGACGCGTCCGACGCTGCGTGACAGCCAAGTAGAGTTCGCGTCGACGTCCGGTGACGCTGGCGGCGATGAACCGCTCGTGGGTCCCGGGTTGCGGGGCGCTCGCCTGATCGACGCGGAGCATGCCCCTGCGGTTCGTGGCGCCGCGCTGACGTCGCTGCGCGCTCGCATCGCGCATGCGTGGGCCCTCCGCGACCTCTCACTCCTCAACGCCGACACCACCGCGGTGACGCCACGGCTGGTAACGCATCGTGACGTGCGCGAACGTATCGAGCGGCTCGCGCCGATTTTCGTCCAGGGCAACGAGGTACTGCCACTGGTACATGCGGGCCGCCTGTACTGGACGCTCCAGCTCTACAGCGCGTCCGATCGCTATCCCCTCAGTCAGCAGTGGCAGCTGGCGTCTGGCGTCTACAGCTACTTCCGTCTGGCCGCGACCGCGGTGGTCGAGGCGTCGAGCGGTCGGGTCCGGCTCGTGGCCGCGCCTCGGCCCGATGCACCAACGCGGACGTGGATCGCACGGCTGCCGACGCTGTTCGCGGCGCCGGGCGAGTTGCCTCCGCAACTCTTAGCACAATTGCCGCCCGCGAACGAGAGTGCGGTGGCTCAGATCAAGACGTTCGCGCGCTATGGTTCTCGGCTCGCCGGAACGGGCGTACGCCAGCTACCGGACAGCACGCTGGTCGGCGGTGCCCCCCCGCCGCACTGGATCGGCAACGAGCGCGAGCGACTCATGGTGTGGAGCGTGCCGCTCCTCGACGGCGATGATCAGGTCGATGGGGTGGTCACGGTGGGCGGCGGTATGGCCCGTCAGACGTGGTGGGACTCGACGACCCTTCCGAAGCAGCGGTGGAGCGTGGTGACCGAGCGGATGCACGCCGCGCTCGACAGCGCTCGCGGCACGATGCCGGAGGGCATGCGCCGCGAACCGCGCCTGTATGCCGGTCGGGTGACTACGATGATGACGATGACGGGTCCGCTCATGGTGCAGCCGCTACTGTGGAATCGCAGTGAAGGCGGCACGACCATTGCGGGTCTCGTCGCCTCCGACGGTGTCCGCCTGGGCGTTGGGAGCACGTTGACCGAAGCGTTGGGACGGATGGGTGATCTCGCGATGCCGTCGGCCCAGACGGCGGGCTCAGTCGAGGAGGGCCTGTCGTCGGAGGCGGCCCGCCGCTGGTATACCGCCATGCGCGACGCCCTGCGACGTGGCGATTGGGCGAAGTTCGGTGCAGCGTTTGACAGTCTGGGCCGCGTATTGGAACGACCGCCGCAATGAACGCGGCCGTGTTGGGCATCGCCGGTTCACGGTGCCTGGCACGTACGGGCGCGCTGCGTACGACAGGTGGGTTGCTGTCGTCGGGCACGACCACCTAGCATTGAACCGATGACATTCCTCGATTCGGAGAACGCGTGAACCTACACGAGTATCAAGCGAAAGAGCTATTACGGGCGGCCGGTGTGCCGATCCCGCCCGGCGAAATCGCTACGACGCCAGAACAGGCAGAGGCCATCGCGCAGCGCTACGGCGCAGCGGTGATGGTAAAGGCACAGGTGCATGCCGGTGGCCGAGGGAAGGCGGGCGGCGTGAAGTTCTGCCCGACGCCGGAAGCGGCCAAGGAAAAGGCGACCGCCATCCTCGGAATGACGATCAAGGACCTTACGGTCGAGAAGGTGCTCGTCACGGTCGCGGCCGACATCGGCTCGGAAGCGTACGTCGGCATCATTGTCGATCGTGCGACCAAGAAGCCGGTGTTCATGGTGAGCGCAGCGGGCGGTATCGACATCGAAGAGGTCGCGGCCAGCACGCCGGAGTTGATCCTCTATCACCCGGTCGACACGCGCTACGGCCTGCTGTCGTTTGAAGCGATGCGCATGGGCTTCTTCCTGTTCAAGGACGTCAAGCTCGCGCGTCAGGCCGCGAAGATTATGCAGCAACTCTACACGGCGTTCATGAACGCCGGCTGCTCCCTGGCCGAGATCAATCCGCTTGTGCTCACGCCAACGGGTGAGCTGATCGCCGTCGACGGCAAGATGGTCATTGACGACAACGAACTCGATCGCCGCCCCGACATCGCCGCCCTGCGCGACGAGTCGTCGGAAGCGCCGAGCGAAGTCGACGCGCGCAACTCGAACCTCACGTTCATCAAGCTCGATGGCAACGTCGGTTGCGTCGTGAATGGCGCCGGTCTCGCCATGGCGACGATGGATCTGGTCAAGTACTACGGCGGCGATCCGGCCAATTTCCTCGACATCGGCGGTTCGTCGAACCCGGAGAAGGTGGTGAATGCGCTCCGAATCATCACGTCCGATCCGAACGTCAAGTGCATTTTGTTCAACATCTTCGGCGGCATCACGCGCACCGATGACGTGGCCAACGGCATCGTCACGGCGACCAAGGCGAATCCGCTCAAGGTGCCCATCGTGATCCGTCTCACTGGCACCAACGAGGAGATCGCCGTGAAAATTCTGCAGGACAACGGCTTCTCGGCGTCGAACGACATGGATGCGGCCGTGCAGCGCGCGGTTGAACTCGCGACGAAGGGAGGTGCCGCATGAGCATCTTCATCGACAACGAGACGAAGCTGATCGTGCAAGGCATCACGGGCCGCGACGGCTCGTTCCATGCCAAGCAGATGATCGAGTACGGAACGAAGGTCGTGGCCGGCGTGACGCCGGGTAAGGGCGGCCAGACGTTCGAAGGCACCGTACCCATTTTCGATACCGTGTACGACGCGGTGAAGGCCACGGGTGCGAACACGTCCGTCATCTATGTGCCGCCGATGTTCGCGGCCGATGCGATGATGGAAGCGGCGGCGGCGGGCGTGAAGCTCATCGTGTGCATCACCGAAGGCGTGCCCGTGCTGGACATGACCAAGGTGTATCCCTACGTGAAGGAACATGGCGCGCGCTTGATCGGACCGAACTGCCCGGGGCTCATCACCCCCGGCCAGTCGAAGGTCGGCATCATTCCGGGCCGGATCTGCATGCCGGGCAACGTCGGCGTCGTCAGCCGCTCCGGCACGCTGACCTATGAAATCGTGAACCAGCTCACGAAGGCCGGTATTGGCCAGAGCTCGTGCGTCGGCATCGGTGGCGACCCGATCAACGGCACGAACTTCATCGATTGCCTCGCGGCGTTCGAGGCGGATCCGCAGACGAAGGCCATCGCGATGATGGGCGAAATCGGTGGAACCGACGAGCAGGAAGCCGCTGCGTTCATCAAGGCGCACATGAAGAAGCCGGTCGTCGGCTTCATCGCCGGTCAGACCGCCCCGCCGGGCCGCCGTATGGGCCACGCCGGTGCGATCATCTCCGGTTCGGAAGGCACGGCCGCCGAAAAGATCGAGTCGTTCCTCGCGGCCGGCATGGGCGTCGCTCAGCGTCCGGTGGACTTCGTCGACCTGATCAGGGCCCGTCTCGCGTAATCGCGATTGGTGCCGTGCAGGGGGCGGGGTGGATCACGACGGTCGTGATTCGCCCCGCTTTCTTGCGTCCAACCCCTGCGAGCCGCCCACGCACGCGCGCAGATTCCACGCATGCCTATCACGCCGCAACGCCTCGCCGATCTGCTCGTCGCCTCGCGCGTCGTCATGCCACTGACCGCGGGAACCGTCGCCGATGCGGCGGAAGCGCTGTGCGTCTCGCTGGATCAAAGCGGGGCGCTCTCCAATGCCGACTTGCTGCGTGAGCGGATCGAGGAGGCGCGCAGCGAAGACATCGTGGGGCTCGCCGACCGGGCCTTCGTGCTGCACTACCGGACCGACGCCGTGCGGGATCTGGTGGTGTCGATCGGCGTCGCCCCGAAGGACGTGGTCCGCGTGCTCGATGACGACGAGCTGCAGCGGGCGCGCTTGGTGGTGCTGGTCTGTGCGCCGCCTCGGCAGATGGCGCGTCACCTCCAGGTGGTCAGTGCGCTCGTCCGCGTGCTGTCCAACCCGTCCAGTGTGGCGGCAGCGCTGGCCGTGGAGACCCCGGCTCAGCTCGTCGCGTTGCCCCAGTTCACCGGAAAGGAACTGCCGGCCCAACTCACCGTCCGGGAGCTGATGTCGGAGCGTCCGAGGACGGTCGGCCCCGACGTCCCGCTGCGGAGCGCCGTGCTGGAGATGCTGCGGGCTGGGCTGGGCGGACTCCCTGTCGTGGACGAATCGAACCGGGTCATCGGCATGTTGAGTGAGCGTGAGCTCTTGCGGGATCTCCTGAGTCATTATCTTCCGCGAGCCGGGGGTGTGAATGCACCCCAGCCGCCAGCCGCGGCGCGGCGCACGGTGCGCGACATCATGACCCGTCAGGTCCTGTGTGTGGCGCCCGAGCAGCCGCTCGCCGAGGTGGCGTCCCTGATGCTCAACAAGGACGTCGACCGGGTACCCGTGGTGAAGGATGACCGACTCGTCGGCTTCCTCACCCGCGGGGACATCGTTCGCAAATTGATCGGATCCTGACTCATGGCTGGTCGTCGCACTCTTACCATCGTCAAGCCGGACGCCTTCGCCAATGGCAAGGCCGGCCTCATCATCGCGCTGCTCGAGAAGTCGGGCTTCACCGTCAAGGCGGCGCGCGTCATGCACCTCACGACCGCCCAGGCGGGTGAGTTCTATGGCGTGCATCGCGAACGTGGATTCTTCGGCGAGCTCGTGGAATTCATGACCAGCGGACCGTGCATGCCGCTCGTGCTCGAGCGCGACGATGCCGTGGCCACGCTGCGCACCGTGATCGGCGCCACCGACCCGGCCGAAGCGGCCGAGGGCACCGTGCGGAAGCTGTACGCGGAGTCGAAGGGACGGAACGCGATTCACGCGTCCGATTCCGACGAGAATGCGGCGATCGAAGCGGCGTTCTTCTTCGCCGGCACGGACGTCCTCGCGAGCTGATCGCCAGCTGATCGCCAGCTGATCGCCAGCTGATCGCCAGCTGATCGCCAGCTGAGCGGCAGGGTCGGCTAACTTGCGGTCGGTGCGTTACTTGGACGTACCGCCTCAAGGAGAGAAAGGGAGCGGAAGCCCTTGTGTCTAAGGGGCTCCCGCTCTACGTTACACGGCTATGCTGTGCTTTGACATCCGGAGTCTGGAAGCCCGTGCCGAGAGTGTGGACGGAGTGCTCGACACATCGGA
>CAIUOO010000278.1 GCA_903900795.1 uncultured Gemmatimonadota bacterium
CAAGTCCGTCGACGTTCGGCGTGCGCCCGGTGGCGACGAGCAGGCGATCCGCCTGCAGCGCGGTCGCCGCATGTGCCGCTGGACCGTCGCCGGCGAGCTGCACGGTGAACTGCTGCCCGTCGTGCGACACGCGTTCAACGGCGACCTGATTGATGATCTGCACCCCGTCGGCCTCGAGTGCGGCTGACACCACCGCGGCGGCATCGATATCGTCGCGCGGGAGGATATGCGCCCCGGCATGCACGATGGTCACCGCGCTGCCGAAGCGTGCAAACGACTGCGCGAGCTCGGTGCCGACTGGTCCCCCGCCAATTACGAGCAATCGGGCGGGTCGCGCCGTGAGCGAGAAGATGGACTCGTTCGTGTCATACGGCGCATCAGCGAGTCCGGGGATCGGTGGCCGCGCCGCCCGCGCGCCGGTCGCGATGATCGCCCTCCGGAATCGCAGCACCGTGTCGTTCACGGTGATCGCATCGGGGGCGCTGAATGCGGCATTGCCGAGGAACACATCGACGCCGAGCGAGCGGAAGCGCTCGACGCCGTCGACGGGACTGATGTCGGCGCGCAGGCGACGCAGCCGCGCCATGACGGCACCGAAGTCGCCGTCGGATGTGACGCGCGGCCCGCCAAACCGCTCGGCCGCGGTGCGGGCCTCGTGCCACGCACGGGCCGCACGGATCACGGCTTTCGAGGGCACGCAGCCGAAGTTGAGGCAATCGCCGCCGAACATGTGCCGCTCGATCAGCGCGACGCGCGCGCCGAGTCCGGCCGCGATGGCCGCGCTCACGAGGCCCGCCGTGCCGGCACCGATCACCACGAGGTGATAGCGATCCTTGGGCGCCGGCGCCACCCAACCCTTCGGCGCGACTGTGCGCATCAACTGCGCGTTCGCGTCGTCGAACGGGAGCAGCGGAATGCGCGAGGGCCAGTCTGGCGGCAGGGAATCAGGCAAAGGCATCAGGCGGAGGCGGAGGAAAGCCGCACGTGTCCGTCGTCAACGAATCGACGCTGAATCGTCGACGCCGAACACGATGGCCGATTGATCGGAGGACAGGCGCCGGGTACGCGCCGCCCGGTCCCACCACGAGAAGAGTGAGCTGAAGTTCGTATGCTGCTCGGCCACCACCACGGAATGATGCACCTTGTGGAGGTGGGGCGTCACGATCACGACCCGCAGCACACGGTCCAGCGCGTCGGGCAGGCCGACGTTGGCGTGCTGAAACTGCACGACGGCGAACAGCGCGACTTCATACACGGCGAATTGCTCCACGCTGCAGCCGATCAGCGCCAGCACCGGTACGCGGGCGATCGACGACAGCACGATCTCGCCAATGTGGAATCGATTCGCGGTCGTGGCATCCATCTGGCAATCGCTGTGATGCAGGCGATGGAAGCGCCACAAGCCTGGCACTGCGTGATTGAGGCGATGCCACGCATAGGTCCAGCCGTCGAGCAGCAGGATCGCCGCGGTCCAGCGCAGCCAGTTGGGAAGCGGGATCCAGTGCAGCACGCCGAACGGGTACTCGCGGCTCCACGCCATCGTGGCGATCCAGACGCCGAGAAAGCCGAAGCGCACCACGGTGCCGTTCACCACACCGATGGCGAGGTTGCGCACGCCGTGCACGAGGCGATCGCGAGCCGGATGCGCGCTGCGGCCGAACAGCGGGAGGAAGGGGTGCACGGTTTCCCAGAGCACCAGCAGCCCCAGCCCCGCGAGGGCGGCCGGCAGCCGGATGGCGTTGACCGTGTCGGCGGGGATCACGAGCAGGATAGGCGGCCGCGTGGGGCAGGGATGTAGCGCATCGGGTGTTCCGGTTGACGACCATGGGAACGTAGCCTCGCGAACCGCGGGGCGGTAAGTTGACCAACCGTTTGCCACACCCTGCCCGAGGTAGCCGCATGCTCCGTGTCACCCGTCGCCTGTCCAGGCTCGTTGCGGCCGTCCTGCTCGCGGGACCCGCCGCCCTCGCCGCCCAGGATTCCGACTCCACCGCCCTCCTGCTCGCGCAGCTCATTCGCGCCAACAGCAGTAATCCGCCGGGACATACGCAGCAGATCGCGGACATCCTCGGACCGCTCTTTCGCGCGCGCGGTTTCCAGGTGGACGTGATTCCGACGCCGGACTCTGCCAAGGTGCATTTCTTTGCGCGCCTCAAGGGCAATGGATCGAAGAAGCCCCTGCTGCTGGCCGCGCACGCGGATGTCGTGGGCGTCGAGCGTGAAAAATGGACGGTCGACCCGTTCGCCGGGGTGATCAAGGACGGGGCCGTGTACGGCCGTGGCGCCATCGACTTCAAGGGCGGCATCGCCGTGTTCGCGCGGGCTGCGCTGTTGTTGGCCGACCGGAAGGTGCCACTCGATCGCGACATCATCTTCCTGGCCGAGGCGGACGAAGAAGGCGCGCCGATGAACACCACGTGGTTGGCGCGTCAGCATTGGGACAAGATGGATGCCGAGTTCGCGCTGAACGAAGGCGGATGGATCATCAAGCGCGACGACGGCCGCGTGCAGTACGTGAGCATCTCGACGTCGGACAAGCGTGTGATGAGTGTGACGCTGACGGCGAAGGGCACGAGTACGCACGCGTCGATGCCGTTGCCTGACAACGCGCTGGTAACGGTGGGCCGTGCGCTGGCCAAGCTCGGGAGTTACGAAACACCGCTCGAGTTCACGCCCGACTCGCGCAAATATTTCACCACGCTCGCGAAGACGAGTACCGGCGAAACGGCGCGGCTCTATTCGCAGTTGTTGAATGGCACGCCGCAGCAGGCGAGCGCCGCCGACCAGGTGCTCTCTCGCGACCCGCTCATTCACTCGCTGATGCGCAATACGATCGCGCCGGTGATCGTGGCCGGCGGATTCCGTAGCAACGTCATTCCCGGTTCGGCCGAAGTCACGCTCAACGTGCGGCTCATTCCGGGCAGCGATCCGGCGGTGCTCATCAGCACGCTGGAGAAGCTGTTCAACGACCCGCTGCTCACGGTGAAGATGTCGGGCGCGCTGGCACCGGCCTCGCCGGCATCGCCCGACACATCGCTTCTGTACCGTGCCCTCGCGGCCGAATCGAAGGCGCAGTGGCCGGAGGCCGAAGTCACCCCGTACCTGTTTCAGGCCGGCACCGACGCGGCGGCGTGGCGTAATCGCGGGATCCCGGTGTTCGGCATCTACCCGTATCCCATCAGCACCGACGAGCTACGTCGGATGCATGGCAACGATGAGCGGGTCAGTATCGAGTCGTTACGGCAGGGCACCGAGATGTTGTTTCGCACCTTGAAGCGCGTGGCGGGTTCTGATCCATCCCGCTGATCCGGTCTTAGGTGGAACTCGCCGTTGCCCGGGCCGCACGGCTGCGATAAGACAACACGTAGAGGGCGGCCGCCACGGCTGCCGTGATGAGAATGCTGCTCCACTCCGCCAGGGTAATCGACGTCAGCAGGCCAACGATCACGACGCACGCCAGGACCGGCACGACGCCGGCGCCGGGCACACGGAAGGGCACGCCGCCCGACTGAACATTTCGCCGGCGCAATTCCAGCGCGGCAACGGCGCAGAAAAAGTACACCAGCAGCGCCGCGACATTGGCGATGATCGCCAGTGGACCGAACCCACTGGTGATGGCCAGCGTGCACGTCACGATCAGTTGCAGCGCGATCGCGATGTGCGGCGTTTTCCAAGTCGGATGCACCGACGCGATGGGCGATGGCAGGAACCCGTCGCGGGCGAACGCATAGAGGGCGCGCGGCACGGCGAGCGCCATGCCGCTCAGGTAGCCGAATGTCGAGACCACCACACCGATGAGCAACAGCGTTCGTCCCCACGGACCGAGCACGACGCCCGCGGCGTCCGCCAATGGCGTCGCGGACGTGGCCAACGACGCGCCGAGCACGCCCTGCGCCACGTACTGGAGGGCGACGTACAGGAGCGTGATGCCGATCATGGCCACGAAAATCGCGCGTGGCACCGTGCGCGCCGGATCCCGTACTTCGCCGCTTGGCACCAAGGCCGTTTCGATGCCGCTGAACGCAAAGATCAGGACGATGCTGGCGCGCAGCACATCACCGGACGCCGGCACCGTGCCGATTGCGAGATTCTCGCCTCGAATGAAGAACACCCCGACCACGATCAACAGCAGCAGCGGCGCCAGCTTCGCGATCGTGGTGACTTGGTTCAATCGGCTCCCCTGACTGACGCCGACCATGTTCACGCCGCCAACGATCGCAAAGGTCCCGATGAGCATGGCGGCGCGCGGCCCCGGTCCCGCCAACGCCGGAATGAGGGTGGCGGCATTGTCGGCGTACACCGTGGCCACCGCCGCCACGGCGTAGGTGCCAAGCAGCCAGAGCATCACGCCGGCCTGGAAGCCAAAGAACGGGCCGAACGCCAGTTCGACATAGGCATAGGGTCCGCCGGTGAGTGACACGCGACTGCCGGCTTCGGCGATGCACATGACGATGAGCCCCATCGCCACCGCGCACACCAGGTAGGCGAGGGGCGCGGCTGCGCCGAGTGCCGCCGCCACCGATGCCGGCAGACGGAAAATGCCACCGCCGATCGTCACGTTGGCGATCGCTGCCGCGAGCCCCCAGACGCCGACGGCCCGTACCAGAGACTGCTCGGCGCCACGGGCTGGGCTTGGCGCGGTCGGTGAAGCGGTGCTGCGTGGAGTCATCGGGGGGTGCTGGCGATGGAGAGTCGGCTGGGGGCACTGGACGTCGGCCCCGACACGCAACCTACACAGCGATCCTGCACGGCCCTAGCGGTTGCGCTCCCTCGTCGTTCCGCCCCGCCCCCGAGGCGTTGGGAACGCGGCGGCCGATCGATGTTTGTTATGTTCGTCTCTTGACAGGGTGTCCGGAGCGCCGTAGGCTGGCGATGCGCTCGTTAAAGATATGCCGACTTAGTAGTATGGGCGCGTACGATTTGAGTCCTGCCGCGTGCCTGTCACGCACCGGGGAGTGATGCGCGTGCTTCGCGGCGTCCTCCCCTTGCCCTCGCACTACTCGGATGTGTCCACATCCGTGCACCTTCGTGGCATGTTCGATGGGATCGACCGCCGCTCGGCGTCCGATTCCGTTGACTGTCACCTGGGCGGCCGCGCTCGGTGGCCGTTGAGTGATCCAGCATTCACAGGGACTCACGAGATGCGATTGTTCGGACCCGTCGCGACGGATTGTGGTAAGCCGCTCTGCTCACCGCATCAGCCCGTTTACCGCCGCCAGCTGGCAACTGTGTGCTCACGATTTGCCCTCGTTATCGGGCTGTTCGGCCTTTCCGTGCTTCCGGCCCTTCGTGCCGGGGCGCAAGCGGCCGGCGGGACCATTACCGGCCGCGTGACCGATGCCGCCACCGGCAACCCGGTGTCGCAGGTGCGCGTGCTCGTTGCCGGCACGCAGAACGGGGCGCTGACCGCCGAGAACGGACGCTACACCATCCGCGTCACGACGAACGGCACGGTCACGCTGGACGTGAACCGGATCGGCTACGTCGCACAAAAGGCCACGGCCACGCTGACGGGTGCGACCGCACCGGTCGTGGTGGATGTGGTGCTCACGCAGGCGGCTTTCTCGCTGTCGGCGGTCGTGACCACCGTGACCGGTCAGCAGCGCAAAGTGGAGCTCGCGAATGCGGTCGCGCAGATCAACGTGGCCGAAAAAATCGCCGAACTCCCCGTGTCCAACATGGGCGCCTTGCTCCAAGGGCGCACCTCCAGCGTGCAGGTGCTGCAGAACGGGGGTGCCGGTACCGGTTCGCGCATCCGTATACGGGGACAAAACTCCTTTTCGCTGTCGAACGATCCCATCGTCGTGATCGACGGCGTCCGGGCGAATTCGGCAATCAATAACAGTCTGAGCACCGGCGGCCCGGGGCCGTCGCGTCTCGACGATATTAATCCGGCAGAAATCGAGACGATCGAAATCGTAAAGGGGCCGTCGGCCGCCACGCTTTATGGAACGGAAGCGGCCAACGGCGTGGTCGTCATCACGACCAAGCGCGGCAAGTCGGGGAAGACGGTGTACAACCTCAGCGCCGAGAACGGTCGGATCAACAACATCTCGACGTTCCCCGACCTCTGGTCGCTGTGGGGCCGCACGGCCGCGAACCCGACGCGGTCGCTCCCATGCTTCCTCACCGCCGTGTCGCTCGGCACCTGCACGAACATCGATTCGTTGTCGCGTGGCAATATCATGAACGTGCCGGACCTGACGCCGATCGGTGACGGCAGCCGCCGTCAGTACAACCTGCAGGCAACCGGTGGTAACGACCGCGTCCAATTCTTC